>CBEVHI010000001.1:0-46201 GCA_965549635.1 uncultured bacterium
CAAACGTTGCGCCGGTGGAGAAGACCACCGGCTCTCCGCCGAACTCATAGCCGCCCGACACGGCGGTGATCTCGGACCCGAAATCAGCCGTGAAGAGGGTGCAGCCGACGCCCTGGGGAGGATCGCCAGACGTGACAGGCACCGTGCAGTTGCTGCTGTTGGCTCCAACCGTCAACCCCATGTTCGCCCACTCCAGTGAACGGGCCCGCTCCATCAGTTCAGAGGCGAGGGCGGCAGCGCCGGACTGGCGTTTCGTCTCGTAGAGCACCCGCGCTCCGGTGTCGATGCTGCGTAGCATCACGAGCACAGCGCCGAAGATGATCACGAGGGCCACGATCGCCTCGACGATCGTGAACCCGTCTTCGTTGCGGGACATCATGGATGTTCTATCGGCGCGACCCGCCGGTTTGCTTAGCCAAACGTGGGACGATTCCCCCGGTTGATGAAGTGACTAGTCCTGAGTCGTAAGTTCGTGCTGATGTCCCCGAGCCACTCGGCATCATCTGGCCAGGACGCAGGATCAGGCACCCCCTCCGTCCCTTCGGGGCACCTCCCCCAACGTCGGGCTCCGCCCTCCTGGGGGAGGAGACGCACCTGGAGGTGCGTCAAGGACGAGGACGCCGCCAGGGGCGTCGATGGCCGGTGAGTACATGACTTGTGACTCGGGACGCTAGTCCCCCGACTGTGGGACAAGCCGGTAGGCGTCGTAGACGCCGTCGATTCCCCGCAATCCGTCGATGAGACGATCCACCTGTCCGGGGTCGGACAGCTCGACCTCGTAGCGCAACACGGCCGTGCGATCCCGGCTCGTTGTCGAGGAAGAGGCCCGGATGTCACCGCCGACGTCGGAGATCAACTCGGTGACGTCGCGCAGCATCCTGGGGCGGTCCAGCGACTCGATCTGGATCCAGACCGAGAACCTCCCCACCCGGTCCGGTGACCAGGCGACGTCGATCATGCGCTCTTCACCGAGCGAGGCGATATTCGTACAGTCCGAGCGATGTACCGACACCCCCCTCCCGACCGTGACGAATCCAACAATGTCGTCCCCCGGCACCGGCGCGCAGCAGCGAGCGATCCGCACCCACACGTCATCGAGTCCCTCCACGATGACGCCCACCCCTGCGTCGGGGCGGGGACGGACCGGCGGCATCTCCGATACGGCCACCTCCTCGGCGGACTCCTCTGCCTCGGGTTGGACCAGGCGAACGAGCCGGGTAACCACCGTCGAGGCAGCAACGGTCCCCTCGCCCACCGCAACGAACAGTGACTCCAGGTCACGCTGCCCGAGTCCGTCGGCGACCTCGCCCAGCAGCTCGCCACGACGTTTGGCCTGCAAGCCGAGGCCTTCTCGCCTCAGGAGCGACAGCACCTCTTCTCTCCCCCCGGCCAGCGCCGCGCCTCTTCGTTCCTTGCCGAACCACTGGCGGATCTTCGCTCGGGCCCGTGAGGTGCGCACAAACGCCAGCCAGTCCCTACTCGGACCGGCATCCTGCGCCTTCGACGTCACCACCTCGACGATGTCACCGGACTCCAGTCTCGTGTCGAGCGGTACGAGACGACCATTGACTTTCGCACCCTGGCAGCGGTGGCCGACCTCGGTGTGGACGCTGTAGGCGAAGTCGACGGGTGTTGCACCCTTGGGAAGGGTCTTGACGTCTCCTCTTGGCGTCAGCACGAAGACTTCGTCCTGGTACAGGTCGAGTTTGAGACCGGCGAGGAACTCGTTCGGATCTTCATACTCGTCCTGGAGGAATCGCAGATCGGCCATCCACGGCAGCGTGTCCGCCGACCCTCCCTCCTTGTACCGCCAGTGGGCTGCGATGCCGTACTCGGCGCGTTCGTGCATCTCCTGCGTCCTGATCTGCACCTCGAGGGGTCCCCCACCAGGGCCGATCACTGTCGTGTGCAGACTCTGGTAGAGGTTGAACTTGGGCATGGCGATGTAGTCCTTGAAGCGGCCATGCACCGGTGGCCACGTCGCATGGACCAGGCCGAGCACTCCGTAGCAGTCCCTGACGTCCTCCACGATGACCCTGATGCCGATCAGATCGTGGATGCTCTCGAAGGGAAGCCCGGTGTTGACCATCTTGCGATAGATGGAGTACTCGTGTTTCGGACGGCCGGTCACCTGCCCTTTGATCCCTGCCTCCCCCATCAGGCCTTCAACCTGACCGATCACCACCTGCAGGTAGGCGTCTCGCTGTGGTGCCCGCTGTCGCAACAGTGCATTGATCTCGGCGTTACGGCGCGGATAGAGGATGGCAAAGCAGCGGTCCTCCATTTCGTGTTTGATGTCCTGCACGCCAAGCCGATGGGCGAGCGGTGCGTACACGTCGAGGCTCTCTCTGGCGATCCGCTGCTGTTTCTCGTCGGGAAACGGCCAGATCGTCCGCAGGTTGTGGAGCCGGTCGGCGAGCTTGATCAGCAGGACCCGCACATCACGCGCCAGTGCGATGACCATCTTGCGGATCGTCGCAGCCTGGGCCTCCTCGCGCGACCCGAACTTGATACGGTCGAGCTTGGTCACACCATCGATGAGTTGAGCGACGACATCGCCGAACTCACCACCTACCTCTTCGAGGGTGAGGTCGGTGTCCTCTACCGTGTCGTGCAGCAACGCTGCACACAGGGTCTGCGAGTCGAGCCCGTAGTTTGCGAGGATCTCCGTGACCGCGACCGGATGAGTGATGTAGGGCTCACCCGTCTGCCGCATCTGCCCTTCGTGCTGGCGCCGAGCAAGTTGGTAGGCCTTGCGGATGACGGCGGCGTCCGCATCCGGATGATGCGCTCTGTAGGCGACGAGGATTCGTTCCATCGCCTCATCGGACGGATCAGTCATAGGTCACGAGGGCGTGGAGGTCGACGTCATCGAGTGATGCACGTCCTCCGAGAAACCCCAGTTCGATGAAGACGGCCACTCCCACGACGTGGGCGTCGAGTTGTCGCACGAGATCGATAGCAGCTCCCGCGGTGCCGCCGGTCGCCAGGACGTCGTCGACGATGAGCACTCGGTCCCCAGCCTCGACTGCGTCACGATGCATCTCGAGGGCGTCGGTGCCATATTCGAGTTCGTAAGCCTGCCGGATCACCTCTGCCGGAAGCTTGCCGGGCTTTCTGATCGGAACGAATCCCGCCTTGAGTTGTTCCGCAACGGGAGTTGCCAGGATGAAGCCGCGAGCCTCGATCCCCGCAACCTTGTCGATGGAGCCCACTGGATACGGCGCGCACAGGTCGTCTACGAGCTCGGAGAAAGCTCCCGGATCTGCGAGCACGGGGGTGATGTCTTTGAAAAGCACACCCGGCTGCGGGAAGTCGGGTATGTCGCGGATGAGTTCGACGAAGGATGGAGTGTTCACCGACAGAGTGTACCGCGAGGGCTCGCTTCGCGAACCGTACCTGATACTCCCTACTTCGTATTTCGACCCGAAACGCGGCTCGATGCCCTGAAGCACCAATCCATGGCGCTAGCGCTTGCGACCCTTCTTGGGTGGTCTCGGAGCGGCGCCGCTCCGTTTGGCCTGCGGGGCCCTCTTCGCCGCCGGGGTCGGAGCGGATGCTGGAGCTTCTTGAGCGTCCTTCGCTTCGCCTTTGCCGCGCTCTCTGCGTCTGCGCACCCTTGCCCACTCGTCCTCGTGCTCCTTCCATGTCGCCAGGATCGGAGAAGCGACACCGATCGACGAGTAGGTGCCGGCGGCGATGCCGACGAAGAGCGCCAGCGCGAAGTCTCTCAACGTATGGGCTCCGAGGAGATAGGACCCGACGAACAGGAGGCTTCCCACCGGGAGGAGGCTGGTGAGCGACGTGTTGATCGACCGCATGAGCACCTGGTTCATCGAGCGGTTGACCAGCTCGGTGAAGGTCATGCGCTCGGTGTTGAGCTCCTCGACGTTCTCCTTCACTTTGTCGAACACCACCACGGTGTCATACAGCGAATAGCCCAGAATCGTCAGGATTCCGATGACGGTGGCCGGCGTGACCTCGAAGCGAGTAAGGGCATAGACGCCGAACGTGATCAACAAGTCGTGGAAGAGCGCGGCGATGCCCGAGACAGCCATCTTCCACTCGAGACGCCAGGACATGAAGAGGACCACTGCGCCGAGGAACACGAGCAGCGCGGTGATTGCCCGCTTGGTGATCTGCGCCCCGAAGGTTGGGCCCACTTCCTCGACGGACACTTCACTGAGGGGAGATCCCGACGCGTCGGCTACGGCCTGCTGGAACGCTTGCGACTCTTCGGCGGTCAGTGTTCCGACCTGGACGCGGATGTCGTCGCCGCCTGCGAGAAGTTGGACCTTGGCGTCGGCGAGGCCCAGGGGGGCCAGCGCGTCGCGAACGGTGGCGACATCGGCACCTGCGGTGTTGGCGACGTCGACGGCGACTCCACCTTTGAAGTCGAGGCTCAGGTTCAGTCCAAAGACCACCAATCCGAGCAAGGAGATGAGCAGCAGGGTCGATGAGATCGCCAGCCAGAGACGCCTGGCTCCTACGAAGTCGAAGGAGGTTTCCCCCCGATAGAGGCGGGTGACGAGATTCATGTTGCCTCCTGTGCTCCACCTGCGGCGGCGCGGATGCTGAAGATGCCTCCTTCTCCAAGCCGCCCGTGTGAGACCAGGCTCACGGCGTTCCTCGTGAAGAAGTACGCGACAAGGATGTCGATCAGAGTGGCAATACCGAGGGTGAGTGCGAACCCCTTCACGGGACCGACGGCCAGCAGCCAGAGCAGCACGGCGGCCAGTATCGAGACGGTGTCTGCCGTAAGGATCGTGCGGAACGCCCTCGAGAAGCCCTCGTCGACCGCGGCTCGCATCGTGCGGCCACGATGGAGCTCCTCCTTGATGCGTTCATAGAACACGATGTAGGAGTCGGCGGTGATCCCGACCGACACCACGATTCCGGTCACTCCAGCCAGCGTGAGGGTCACTCCCGATGTACTGCTCAGCAGTCCAAGCACGATCAGCATCAGTGAACCGAACACACTCAAGCCGAGAATCGTCACGGCGCCGAGCGAGCGGTAGTAGAGCATCATGTAGATCGCCACCAGGATGAGCCCGGCAAGCCCGGCGATGAGGCCCGAACGCAACGAGTCGGATCCCAGAGTCGCCGAGACGCTCTGCACCTGATCCCGTTCGAACGCAATCGGGAGAGAGCCGTATCGAAGGACGACGGCAAGGTCCTGAGCTTCTGCCTGTTGATTCTCGCCCGCACCGAGAGTGATCACTGCCGTGCCGCCGGCGATGCCGAGGTTGGGATCCACGCTGTCGGCAACCTGCGGTGAGGAGATCACCTTGCCGTCGAGCACGATGGCGATCTGCCGCCTCGGGTCGCCTACCGGAAACTGTGCGGCAGCCTTCGTGATCTCCTGGAACTTGCGGGCACCGTCGTCGTTGAGACGCAGGTTGACCTGCCACTGCCCCGTCTGACTGAAGTTGGCCAGCGCTTCGGTGAGGTCTTTTCCGGTCAAGGGATCCGGCTGGCCGGTCTCGGGATCGAGGAGGGTCCCGACGTGGTACCCGGCGACCTCCTGGCCACTCTGGTCCACCTCGGGAAGCCATGCGTCGAGAAGTGTCGGGTCGTCTTCGATCGTGTACCCGGTCGTCGGATCGACACCCGAGGGCAACGTCGTCGTCGTCGTGGTCGGTTCCGTCGTCGTTGTGGTGGTCCCATCGCCGGTCGTCGTCACCGGAGCGGTCGTCGTGGTGGTGACGAGCGGTTGCAGCAGTGGGCTGTGCAAGGACGTCTCTCTGACAGGCCGGAACGAGAGAATGCCGGTCTGGCCGATGGCTTCAAGCGCCCGCTCTCGTTCCGTAACTCCGGGGAGTTGGACAAGGACGCCGTTCTGCCCGCTAATGGAGATCTCCGGTTCCTGCACACCGAACGCTTCGATACGGCCCCGCATGATCTCGACCGCCTTTTCCAGCACATCAGGGTCGGTCCCGTCGGGCGCCCGGAGGATGACCGACGTTCCCCCTTTGAGGTCGAGGCCCAGTTCGGGAGTCGAGCCCGTGGCGAGGATGGCTGCCACACCCCCATAGGCGAGCACCAGCACAATGATGAGCGTGACGATACGTCTGCCCATGATCAGTTCTCACGCTTCCCGGCGATCGCACGCCGGGAGATACGCATCCGCCCTTCTTCGAGACCGAGCACGATCGAGTCCTCGTCGAGTGCCACAACCACGCCGAAGACACCTCCATAGGTCTGCACCTTGTCGCCGACTTCGAGAGCGGCGGCGACTTCCCGCTGCTTCTTCGCTCTCACTCGCTGCGGCCGGATGAGCAATACGTAGAACATTCCGATCAGCAGCGCCAGAAAGATCAGCGAAGTCCAGGCGCTTCCGCCCGTGTCTGCCGTCTGAGCCAATACCAGCACGTCAACCTTCTTTATGAGTGGGGGCCCGCTCCACGCGGGCGGCGGTCATGCTAGCGACACATCGGACTGCGCAGAAACTCTCGCCGCGAGGCGATCGGATCGGAATGAAGCGAAGGTACCGGATCGGATCGCTTCGCGAATGCCTCCCATGAGCGAAGCCGTGTAGTTGAGATTGTGGACCGTCAGGAGCCGGAGACCGGTCGGTTCCCCGGTCGAGAAGAGATGTCGCAGGTATCCCTGGCTGTGCTCCCGGCAGATGCGACAGCCACACTCCGGATCGAGCGGCTCCGAAGCACGTTTGAACTCGGCCCTGCGAATCGAGTAGTCACCTGTGGAGGCCAGCACCTTGCCGTGTCGAGCGAGCCGGGTCGGCCAAACGCAGTCGAACAGGTCGACCCCTCGTTGGACCCCATCCAGCAGACCCTTCGTGTCCCCCAGCCCCATCGTGTATCGGGGGCGCTCCGGCGGGAGTTCGGCTACGACGGCCTCGATCGCGGCGTTGCGCTCTTCCTCGGGTTCTCCCACCGACAGTCCTCCGATGCCGAAACCGTCGAAAGGCAAAGCCGCGGTTCGGGACGCGCTCTGTTTGCGCAGATCGAGATCTGTACCCCCTTGCACGATTCCGAACACCGCCTGATCATCTCGACTGCGCGCCCCGATGGCGCGTTCGGACCACCGCAGCGTTCGCTCCATCGCCTCTCGGACGTCTGCAGTCGGTGCGGGCAGGCCGATCAGAACGTCGAGCATCATCGCTATGTCTGACCCAAGGTTCTCCTGCACGCCGATGGCACGCTCGGGGTTGAGCATCACCCGCGAACCGTCGTACGACGAGCGAAACTCCACTCCTTCCTCTCGGACTCGCGCGTCCAGGGAGAAGATCTGGTAGCCGCCCGAGTCCGTCAGGATCGGGCCCTCCCAGCCCATGAAGGCATGCAGACCGCCGAGATCCCGAATGACATCGTCGCCGGGTCGCAGCATGAGGTGGTACGTGTTGGCCAGGATCATCTGGGCGCCCGTCTCACGGAGATCGCGCGAGTCGACCATCTTGACCGTTGCCCTGGTCCCAACCGGCATGAATGCCGGCGTCGACACGGCACCGTGGGGCGTGGTAAGCGTTGCGGCTCGTGCCGCTCCGTCGCTGTGGACTACGTCGAAGTTCATCATCGTTCCGCGTACATCGCGTCACCGAATGACAGGAAACGGTAGCCGCGTTCGAGGGCCGTCGAGTAGGCGACCTTCCACCGGTCACCGAGGAAGGCTGCGACGAGAACCACCAGGGAAGAGCGGGGCACGTGGAAGTTGGTCACCAGCGCATCGACGACCTGGAAGCGGTACCCAGGACGGATGAACAGCGCCGTCGAAGCAGCCCCCTGTCGGACGCGCTGACCGTCGTACGCCGCCTCGAGGGATCGCACGACGGTGGTGCCGATGGCGACGACACGAGACCCTCGCTTCCGGGTTTCTGTCACCGCTTCGGCGGTGCCGGCCGGAATGGTGAACGTCTCCGAGTGCATCACATGGTCTTCGAGCACGTCCTCTTCGATCGGCCGGAACGTGTCTACACCCACCTGGAGGTCGACTGAGGCGACCGAGACACCGCGATCGGCCAGTCGTTCGAGCAGCGCCTCGGTGAAGTGGAGCCCTGCGGTCGGGGCGGCGGCGGATCCAAGCCTGTCGGCGTAGACGGTCTGGTAGCTCCCCGGGTCAACGGGACCTTCGGTGATATAGGGAGGGAGCGGCACTTCTCCATACGCGGCGATGAGACCTTCGATGTCGTCACCCTGCAACTCGAGGAGCGCTTTGCCCTGAATCGGGTCGCTGACCATGCGCGCTCCTAGGCGGCCGAAACGCAGCAGGGTTCCCGCGCGCAGTCTTCGGGATGGCCGGACCAGGGCTTCCCACAGGCCGTTCTCCACTTCACCCAGGAGCAGGGCTTCGACCGCTCCCCCGGTGTTCTCTTTGGTCCCCAGCAGACGGGCAGCCCGTACTCGCGTGGTGTTGATGACGACGAGATCCCCTGGCTCCAGAACGTTGGCGAGATCACGAAAGGATCGATCGCTGAGGTCTGTCGTGTCGAGCAGCCGGGCGGTGTCGCGCGGTTCCACGGGACGCTGGGCGATCGCGCTCCTCGGTAGCTCGTAGTCGAATTCCGTTGCTTGCACGAGAGCTCAGGAGTCCAGCAGGCTGGGTTGGGGATCTTGCGGCGGGTCGATGCCCAGGTGCCGAAAGGCCGCAGCCGTCGCCATCCGGCCCCTCGGGGTCCTCTGCAGGAGTCCACTCTTGAGAAGGAACGGCTCGTAGGCATCCTCGACGGTTTCGGCCTCCTCGCCGACGACGATCGCAAGCGTCGACAGTCCGACTGGACCGCCCCCGAACGTCTCGACGATGGCCCGGAGGATGTCGCGATCCACCCGGTCCAGTCCAAGTTGGTCAACCTCGAACACGAGCAACGCCTGCGTCGCCGTTTCATCGTCGACCACTCCCCCGCTGCGGGCAATCGCGAAGTCCCTCACCCTGGCGAGAAGGCGATTGGCAATCCGCGGTGTTCCTCTGCTCCGTCCCGCGATGACCCTCGCCCCGGCCTCGGTAGCCTTGATGTTCATGATCCCCGCGGATCGGGTCACGATCTGTTCGAGCTCGGCGTCCGAGTAGTACTCCAGCTTGTCCACGATCCCGAATCTGTCCCGCAGCGGTGCGGTCACCTTGCCTTTGCGCGTGGTCGCGCCCACGAGCGTGAAGCGCGGCAGTTCGAGTCGGATCGACTGCGCGGAAGGGCCCTTCCCGAGAACGATGTCGAGACGGAAGTCCTCCATGGCCGGGTAGAGCACCTCTTCCACGGCGCGGGGAAGACGGTGGATCTCGTCGATGAACAGGACCTCGCCTTCCTCGAGATTGGTGACGATCGAGGCGACATCACCCGGCCGTTCGAGCGCCGGTCCGGACGTCACGCGCATCCGCGCCCCGAGCTCGTGGGCGATGATCCCCGCCAGCGTTGTCTTGCCCAATCCTGGCGGTCCTGACAGCAGGACATGATCGAGGGCGTGCCCAAGCTGCTTTGCCGCGTCAAGGCTGATCTGCAGTCGCTCCTTGACCTTGATCTGCCCAACGAACTCGCCAAGACGCTCCGGGCGCAACGTCTCGTCGACAAGCTCATCGTCGGGGAGTCGTGTCGAACTCAGGACGTCCTCTCTCATTGCTGCCCCAGGATCCTGAGCGCCATACGAAGGGCCTCCTCGACGGTTGCGTCCGTCGGAAGCGTACCGGCGACCTCCTGGATCTCGCCAGGTGAGTAGCCGAGACCTTCCAGCGCCTCCCGCACGCGCGCCAGCGTCCCGCCTCCCATCACATCGGCTTCCGATCCCACCAGCTTCGGGCGAAGCTCGAGGATCAGCTTTTGCGCACTGCGTTTTCCGATTCCCGGCGCCACTGTCAATGCCGCGGCGTCCTCCGCCGATATGGCGCGTCGGATCTCGTCTGCTCGCAGCGCTCCCATGAGCGCCATCCCCACGCGCGGCCCGACCCCGGAGGCGGTGATCAACATCCGGAAGAGATCCCGATCCCCCATCGAGCCGAACCCGTACAGTTCGAGGGCGTCATCCCGCACGTGCAGGTGGGTGTGCAGGGTTACCTCCGATCCGAGACGACCGACCTCAGCCATGTCGAGCGGCGTCATCCTCACCTCGAATCCGACGCCTCCGACCTCCACTACCAGCCGGTCTCCCGTCGACGCAGCGACCGTGCCGCGGAGCCCGCCGATCATGTCGCGCTCCGCCGGAGGCCATCGCTCTGGAGATGGCAAAGGGCGATCGCCAGGGCATCTGCCGCGTCAGCCGGCTTCGGAGCCTCCGCCAGGCCCATCCGCAAGGTGACCATCCGCTGTACCTGTTGCTTGGTCGCGTTTCCATAGCCGGCAACCGCTGCCTTCACCTGGGATGGCGTGTACTCGACGACGGGTATCCCGGATGCGGCCGCGGCCAGCATCGCCGTGCCGGATGCTCGAACGACCGACATGGCCGTCTGCAGGTTGCGGTTGACAAACACCTGCTCGATGGCCATGACCGATGGCGCGTACTCCACAATCAGGGCACTCACATCTCGATAGATCTCGAGGAGACGCTCGGGTACCGGGTGATCCACACTCGTGCGAATCACCCCCGCCGCAGCCACCTCACCCGCGGCGACGATCGCATAGCCGGTTGTAGTGAGCCCGGGGTCGATTCCCAACACGAACATATGTACGATCCTAGTTGAGGGCTCCGACACTTCGATGCATTCGGGCTCACCCGTCCGCCCTAGGTCATGAGTTCGGCCATCACCTCATCGGAGATGTCGAAGTTCGAGAACACCTCCTGGACGTCGTCGAGATCCTCGAGCGCGTCCACCAATCGCAGCACCTTCGGAGCCGTCGCGCGATCGACCGGTACGGTCGTCTTCGGTAGTTGTGTGACCTCAGCGGTCTCGATATCCGTGGCGACTTTGCTCAGAGCCACGCGGACAGCGCCGAGCAGACCAGGCTCCGTGATCACCTCGAATGACCCATCGCTGGGACGCACGTCCTCTGCGCCAGCCTCGAGCGCCGCCAGCATGATCTCGTCCTCGTCTCCTTCGACGACCAGGTACCCCTTCTGTTCGAACACGTAGGAGACGGACCCAGGTTCACCGAGGCTTCCGCCATTCCGAGAGAACGTCGAGCGCACGTCGGATGCCGCTCTGTTCCGATTATCGGTGAGGATCTGCACGAAGAGCGCTACTCCGCCCGGCCCGTACCCCTCATACCAGAACTCCTCGTAGGTGACTCCCTCGACGTCGCCCGTCCCTCGCTTGATCGCACGTTCGATGTTGTCGTTGGGGACAGAGGCCGACTTGGCCTTGTCGATGGCGTTGCCCAGCGTTGCGTTGGCGGCAGGATCGCCACCACCCTCTCGCGCCGCCACCTCGATTGCCTTGACGAGCTTCGCGAACAGCTTGCCCCGCTGCGCGTCCTTGGCCCCCTTCTTGTGCTTGATCGTCGACCACTTCGAATGTCCAGACATCAATCTGCTCCCAGAGCGTTCAGTGCCATCTTATGGATTCTGGCATCGCCGGTCAGCTCCGGATGGAACGCGCCGGCCACCACGTTGCCACTGCGGACCAGCACAGGATGCCCATCAATCGCGGCAAGGACCTCGACATCGGGCCCCACTTCCTCCGCCCATGGGGCACGGATGAACACCGCATGGAACGGCTTGTCCAGCCCCTGCACCTCCAGGTCGGATTCGAAGGACTCGTTCTGCCGTCCAAAGGCGTTGCGACGCACGACCATGTCGATGACACCAAGCTGGCGCTGCTCTCGGCCGACCACTCCGGTCGCGAGAAGGATCATCCCCGCGCAAGTGCCAAACGCCGGCAGGCCGCTTTCGATTGCCGTTCTGAGTGGATCCAGCAGCCCATACCGTTCGGCCAGCCTGCCGATGGTCGTTGATTCGCCACCGGGAATGACCAGTCCGGAGAGTCCCTCCAGATCCGCCGGGCGTCGCACTTCTCGCGCTTGGGCGCCAAGGGAGGCAACCATGCGAACGTGCTCTCGCACATCTCCCTGCAGGGCGAGAACACCGACCTGGGACACTCCTACCAGCCTCGGGTCTGCATGAGGTCAGACTCCGCAAGCTCACTCATGTCGATGCCGTGCATCGGCTCGCCCAGACCCGCGGACACCTTCGCGATCGCCTCCGGATCCTGATAGAACGTCACCGCCTCGACGATCGACTTCGCTCTCGGTGCAGGGTCCGCGCTCTTGAAGATCCCCGACCCCACGAACACGCCTTCACAGCCGAGCTGCATCATCAGGGCGGCGTCGGCCGGTGTGGCGATACCGCCTGCAGCGAAGTTCACCACCGGGAGCTTTCCCGTGGCAGCCACCTCCTTGACCAGCTCCAGCGAAGCTCCGAGATCCTTGGCCGCACCAGCCAGCTCCTCCTGGCCCAGTGTCGTCAGCGTGCGCAGTTCCCCGGTCAGCCGCCGGACATGGCGAACGGCCTCGACCACGTTTCCGGTCCCCGGCTCGCCTTTGGTGCGGATCATCGCGGCGCCCTCGCCGATGCGACGCAACGCCTCGCCCAGGTCCCTTGCTCCACAGACGAACGGTGTGGTGAATTGCCACTTGTCGATGTGGTGCTCTTCATCGGCAGGTGTCAGCACCTCGCTCTCGTCGATGTAGTCGACCCCGAGCGACTGAAGAACCTGGGCCTCGACGAAGTGCCCGATGCGCGCCTTGGCCATGACAGGGATGCTCACCGCGGCCATGATCTCTTTGACCTTCTGCGGATCCGCCATTCTGGCGACTCCACCTTCCTTCCGGATGTCGGCCGGAACCCTCTCCAGAGCCATCACGGCGACCGCACCGGCTTCTTCGGCGATCTGGGCCTGCTCGGCATTGACCACGTCCATGATGACGCCGCCCTTGAGCATTTCGGCCAGACCACGCTTTACGACATCGGTTCCGCGTTCCACGTTTGTTCCTCCTCAGCTCCGATTCTACCGGTAGCGCAGACCAGCGAATCAGCGCGCCTCCGCCACACTCCGGTAGAGGGTGAGCCAGCGAGGGATGAGGCGACTCCAATCGAATCTCAGGGCTCTCTCGCGGGCGGCGGCTGCCATCTGGGACACTCGCCGGCGATCCTGCATGACGTCGATGATCGTGCCGGCGAGTTGGTCTGCATCGCCCGGTCGCGTGTACGTGGCCGCGCTCTCCGCGACCGACCGGAACGCCGCCAGATCGGAAGCGACCACGGCGCAACCTGCCGCCATTCCTTCGACGAGTGTGATGCCGAAGCTCTCACCTCCCAGATTGGGGGCGCAGTACAGCGCGGCCGACGACAGCACTGCTTGTTTGCGCTCTTCCGGCACCCGGCCCTCGAACCGTACCCCTGGCATGTCGACGTCGCGACGCGCTCCGACGACGACCAGCTGGGCGTCGGGTACGGCGTCTCTCACGAAGGGCCACGCTCGAAGGAGCGTGTCCAGGCCCTTTCGTCGATCGTCTCTCCCTACGAATGCCACGGTGTGCGGTTCCGGGACCGAGAGGCCATCGAAGGGCGCGACGTCGACGCCGTTGGGGATGATGAGCGGCTCGGGTGCAAAACGCCGAACAGCTCTCGAGGCCTCTTTGCTCACCGCCGTGAGAGCGTCGATCCTCCGCAGCAGGCCCGCAAACAACGGCCCCCCGAATCGATAGATCCCTTGCACGATCGCTGCCGGGGCGGCGTGAAACGTACCGACTGACGGCACCGATCGAGGCAGCCAGGCGGCTGGGCCGACGACCGGCACGAGTGGTTCGTGCACGTGGACGACATCAGCCCATGCGGCGACCTCTCTCACTTCGGACACTGCTCCCGGATCGAGACACACGGGAGCGACGGCACCATTGAGTTCCACGTTGGTGACCCTGCCGACAGATCTCCAGGAACCGTCGGAGACTCCCGGTCCGACGAGGAGTACGTCATGACCCGCTTCTCGGAGATGTCGTTCGAGTCCTCGAGCCTGCTGCTGCACACCTCCCGGCCGGTCGAGGCCGTACGGACTGACCATGGCGATCTTCATCGTCGGTCCGATGGCCAGTTCGGTTGCACGATGTGCCACTGGGTGGGGGCCCGTTCGATGAGGGCCTCCAGGGCGCGAACGACACGCTGCGTGCCTTCGACGATCCGCTCCTCGATCGTGCCTTCGCGCGGCATCTCAACGGGAGCTTCGACGACGAGGTGGTGCCCCCGACCTTCGCGAAAGTAGGCGGCCACCGGGAACACCGGTACGCCTGTCCTGAGACCGAGCGCGGCCGCACCGGCCGGCATCGATGTGGTCTCGCCAAAGAACTCGACGTCGACCCCTCCGGAGCGAACGTTGCGGTCCATCACCAGAGCGACCGCAGCGCCCCGTTCGACCGCGGCGGACAGCACCGCCATGATGTCGGACCGGTCGGCCAGCACCACGTCGATCCCCAGCGCCTTGCGGAGGTCGACGAACCACTTGACGATCTTGGAGTCTGGAAGGGACTCTGCGACTGCGAGCAGTTCGAGTCCCAGATCGTGTGCAACCGTCCCGGCCACCTCCCAATTGCCGATGTGAGGCAGTGCATAGACCATCCCCAGCCCGGCATCTCTCGCTGCCTCGACTCGCTCGACCCCTTCTCTGCTGATGTTGCGCAGAATGGAAGGGACGCGACGGGGCCTCACCCAGAAGGACTCGGCCCAGTATCGGCCGTATGCCGAGAACGCCGCTCTGGCTGCCGACTCGACCTCCGATTCGGAGCCGAGGACCCGGCTGACATGCCGGATGAGCATCCGGCGCCGCCGGCCGGCGCGAGCGAATGCCTGGCTGCCCAACCACTCCCCGAGCCGTCGTACGGTGCTCTCCGGCAGCAGGCCGGCCAGGATGATGCCGGCGCGATACGCCAGATACGACAGGCTCACGCGCCGATTCGCTTCCAACCCAGCCAGAAACGCTGCACAACGGTCAACCAGCACAGCGCCACCATCGCCCCGAGCATCGGTCCGACCCACCCGGTCAACAAGCCCGCTCCATAGAGGATGACCCGCTCCGCCCGGCCCATGACTCCCCCTCTTCCATCGGCTCCCTCAGCCTCCGCCTTGGCCCGCAAGTAGGAGATGATCAGCGACGCTCCCAGACTGAGCACACTCAGCGCCACCCACGCCGGTTTGGAAGCAACCGCCACGGCAAGGCCGGTCCACATCGCGGTCTCACCAATACGATCGGTTGCCGCGTCCAGAAAGGCCCCACGTTCGGACACGGTGCCCCGCGCTCGCGCGACGGAACCGTCGACCGCATCGATTCCGGAACCCAGCATGACCAACCCGGCTCCGAGCACGAACCGGTCGGTCGCGACCAACACCGAACCGGCAATGGTGACGACGAGGCCGAACACGGTGACATGCCACGCCTGAACACCGACTCGGGCCAGCCCCTTTCCGAGCGGAGCCAGCAACAGGGTGGCTCTCTTGCGTGCTTTCATGTCGATCATGCGTCGCGACAACGTACCACGCTTGGCCGGCCGCGTTCCACCGTCCGCGGGCGACCCTGCGACGGCGGAACTGTCGGGACCGCCCACTAGAATCGGCACAAATACCAGGAGGTCATGTGGTCCCGGAGAGAATCAGGAACGTCGCATTGGTTGGGCATGGCGGGAGCGGCAAGACCTCTCTCGCTGAAGCGCTCCTCTTCACCGCCGGAGAAACCACTCGACTTGGCCGAACAGAAGATGGGAACACGGTCACGGACTTCGAACCCGAGGAGATCGAGCGCACTCTCTCCCTCGGGCTGTCTGTCGCCTCGCTGTCCTGGAAGGGCCACAAGATCACGCTCATCGACACGCCCGGCTACGCCGACTTCATTGGGGACGCTCGATCGGCCCTGCGAGCTGCCGACCTTGCCGTGTTCGTTGTCTCGGCGGTCGACGGAGTCGAGGTGCAGACCGAGGTGATGTGGAAGCTGGCAGGCGAAGAGGGTCTGCCACGCATCATCTTTGTCAACAAGCTCGATAGGGAGCGGTCTTCGTTCCCCCGTACCTTGGAAGCACTCCGCTCATCCTTCGGAAAGGGTGTCGCTCCCGTGCAGGTACCGATCGGTGCCGAGGGTGACCTCAACGGGCTCGTCCGGGTCGTCTCCAACACGGCGCTCACCTACGCGCAAGGGAACCCCAAAGGCGTCGTGGCAGAAGCACCCGAGACGATGGCAGGGACGATGTCGCAGATGCACACCGCACTGGTCGAGTCGGTGGTGGAAACCGACGACGACCTCCTCGAGGCCTACTTCGCTGGTGTGGAACCTGACCGCTCCAAGATCGTCGACGTCACACGAACAGGCATCATCTCCGGAGATATCCAGCCGGTCCTGTGCGGATCGGCGACCGGGCTGATCGGGATCGACACGCTCGCCGAGTTCATCACCGAGTTCGGTCCCAGTCCGCTGGAGCGAGCGGCCGTCCCTCTCGCCGATGGCGGCACGCTCACGATCGACCCGGACGGCGATCCTGTCGCGTACGTGTTCAAGAGCACGTCGGACCCGTACGTCGGCCGCATCTCACTGCTCAGAGTCTTCTCCGGCAAGGTGAAGGCCGACGATCATCTCGAGGTCTCTTCCGGCGAACGCGTCCGCGTGCACAACCTGTTCTTCATGCAAGGCAAAGAGCACAAAGACGCCTCCGAGCTCGTCACCGGCGACATTGCCGCGGTCGCCAAGCTCGAGGATCTTCGAGCCGGCGACACCCTTCGATCCGCCGACTCCGCTGTCACGATCGAGCGTGTCGCCATGCCCAAGCCGGTGATGAGCGTCGTCGTGTCGCCGCAGTCGGCTCAGGACGAGGAGAAACTCTCTACGGCGCTCGCACGGATCGTCGAAGAAGACGAGACGTTGCACGTCGAGCGACGGGCTGAGACCAAGGAAACCGTGCTGTCCGGCCTGGGTGACACCCACCTCGACGTGTCCATAGCCCGCTTGTCGCGCAAGTTCGGAGTCGAAGTCGAAACATCGCCCCCCACGGTCCCCTATCGGGAAACGATCGGAGCCACTGCGCAAGCAGAAGGCAAGCACAAGAAACAAAGCGGTGGACGCGGACAGTTCGGCGTTGCGTTCGTCCGGTTCGAACCGCTGCCCAGGGGATCAGGCTACGAGTTCGTCGACGCCATCAAGGGCGGCTCAATCCCCCGCCAGTACATCCCGGCCGTCGACAAGGGTGTCCAGGAGGGACTGGCCAGAGGCATCCTCGCCGGCTTTCCGGTCACCGATGTCAGGGCGACCGTGTATGACGGCAAGTACCACTCCGTTGACTCCGATGAGCTCTCCTTCAGAATGGCGGGAATCCTGGCGGTCAGGGCGGCCGCTGCGAACCTCCGGCCCACGCTGCTCGAACCGATCGTTCGCGCGGAGATCCGCATCCCTGAGGACTACATGGGTGACATCATCGGGGATCTCAATGCCAAGCGGGGCAAAGTCCTCGGCATGGATTCGGATGGCCGGTTCCGGATCGTCACCGCAGAGGTTCCTCTGGCCGAGATGCAGCGCTACGCGATAGATCTGCGCTCGATGACCGGTGGAAGGGGTAGTTTTGAAGTGACGTTCGACCACTACGAGGAGGTCCCGAGGCAAGAGGCCCAGAAGATCATCGCCGCTTCCCAACAGGAAGAGGCGTAGGGAGGGTGACACAAACGACGACGCCCGAAAGGAGCACCCGGACCGACCGACTCTGGGTCGGAGGAGTGTTTTCGCCGGGAGAACCGCCCAAGGAGGCACCATGGCACTGAAGGAAGCGTTAGGACGCAAGATCGACGAGTGGAGGCCCCGCACGACGCGCTTGCTCAAAGAACACGGTGGCGTGAAGGTATCCGACGTCACGATCGCCCAGGCCATTGGAGGCGCCCGAGGCGTACGGTGTCTCGTCACCGACATCTCCTATCTCGATCCCAACGAAGGAATTCGATTCCGCGGTCACACCATCCCGGAGACCCTGGCGATGCTGCCCAAGGTTCCGGGCCGGGAAATGCCCTACGTCGAGGGTCACATCTATCTGCTCCTCACCGGAGAGGTTCCCACCGAAGAGGACGTCGCCGAACTGGTGCAGGAGTTGAAGGACCGCTCCGGCGTACCCCAGTACGTGTTCGATGTACTGAGGGCGATGCCAGAAGACACCCACCCGATGACGATGTTCTCCGCCGGCATCCTGGCCATGCAGCGGGAGTCCGAGTATGTCAAGGCCTACAACAAGGGCCTCGGCAAGATGGACCACTGGCAGCCGACCCTCGAGGACACACTGAATCTGTGGGCCAAACTCCCCGAGCTGGGAGCATTCATCTACCGGCTGAAGTACAAGGGTGACACTCCGATTGCTCCGGATCCGAACCTGGACCTAGGAGGCAACTTCGCCCACATGATGGGCATCGACGAGCCCTACGACGACGTAGCTCGCCTGTACTTCATCCTCCACTCCGACCATGAGAGTGGAAACGTGAGTGCCCACACCGGCCATCTCGTCGCCAGCGCGCTCTCGGATGTCTACTACGCCGCCTCGGCGATGATCGACGGTCTTGCCGGACCGCTCCACGGTCTCGCCAACCAGGAGGTCCTGCGTTGGATCCAGGGCGTGATGGAGAAGATGGGCGGCGAAGTGCCGACCGAGGAGAAGATGAAGGAGTTTGTGTGGGAGACCCTCAACTCCGGCCAGGTCATTCCCGGCTTCGGACATGCCGTCTTGCGCAAAACCGATCCACGGTATGCGGAGCAGCGGAACTTCTGTCTGAAGCATCTCCCCGACGACCCGATCTTCAAGTACGTCGACATGCTCTACAAGGTCGTTCCTCCGATCCTGGAGGAGCAGGGCAAGGCCAAGAACCCGTGGCCAAACGTGGACGCCCAATCCGGGGTCATTCAGTGGTACTACGGCCTCACCGAGTACGACTTCTACACCGTGCTGTTCGGGATCGGTCGTTCGCTGGGTGTGCTGTCCAACATCGTCTGGGACAGGGCGCTCGGCTACCCGATCGAACGTCCGAAGTCACTGACGACGGCAATGCTCGAGGAGATGGTCGGGATCTCCTGAGAAGCCTTGAGGTAGCGAGTGAGAGGGGCCCCGCAGGGGCCCCTCTCTCGCGTGTGGTACTTACTCGATGTAGCCGTGCGCCCGGAGACGCTCGCGATCGAATGTGGTGTCGCGGCGTTTGCGATGCCACGTATCCCACAGAGCCAGCATCGACGGCAGCACGAGAAGGGAGGCGATGAGGGCTGCACCGAGGGCGAACACCGTCACCTGGCCCATCTGCACCATGGGCTTGAGTGATGAAGTCATGAGGATGCCGAAGCCGGCCATCGTCGTGAGTGCCGAACCTACGAGTGCCGCACCGGTGTGGCGGGCTGTGGAGCGGATGGCTTCTTCCTGGTCGTCGTACCGTATGCGGTCTTCCTCGAAGCGATGCGTGACGTGGATGGTGAACGGCACACCGATCCCGATCGCCATGGCTGATAGCGTCGCCGTGACCGGGTTGAAGGAGATGCCGAACACCGCCATCATCCCGAATGTCCAGAGCACGACGAGCGCGACCGGGGCAATGGTGATCACCCCAAGGAACGGTCGCCGCGTCTCGAACCAGAAGTTGACGATCAACAGCAGCATCGCCACGAGGATCGCCACAAACAGGGAACGTACCTGCGAGCTGGAGAGCTTGTTGACGATGACCGCGGAGATGATCTGTGTCGACGTCGGGATGGCCGACAGGCCGGCGTCATCGACGGGCGAGAAGTCTGCGTCGAGATTCTCAGCAAGCGTCGCAGCCCGCTCCTCACCTGCGCCGGTCTGGACGACGAACTGCGCGGCGGTGTAGCCCCCCGCCTCATCCTTGTGCAGGACCCTTCCCATCGCTTCGGGCGAAGCCGCCAGCGCTGCGTCATAGATGGCCGCCACATCGGCGTTCGAAGCCACGCTCAGGTCCTCGCCGAGCCCGGCCTGGGTCGCCGGCTGCAGGAACGACGTGTTCCCTGAGCGAGCCAGGTCGGCGATCACTCCGAGGGGCGATTCGGCGGCGGCGAACCCACCGAACGTGGAAACATCGGGTGTGTCGGCAAGCTGGTTCCACGCCGTCTGCATTGCCTGGTAGGCCTCGGGAGTCGCAACGTCTCCCTTGATCAGCACGTTCGTCGACTCCCCGAAGCCTCCACCGAACTGTTCCTCGACCGTCTTGAACGCCTTCACCGGCGCAGAGTCCTGGGGAAGGAAGTCGATGAAGCTGAACGTGGTCTTGAGTTGTGTCAGGCCGTAGGCGCCAAGGCCACCGAGGGCGAGGGCGATAACCAGCGTCAACACCGGTACGCGTTCTGCGAGGACTGCAGTGCGGGCGGCGATCCGGGGCAGGGCACGTTCCTCCGTCCCTGCGACGAACGACTCTGGATACAGCCGGTCGTGTTTCTCCGCCCGCCTGTCGAGCAAGAGTCGGATCGCCGGGAGCAGCGTCAGCATCAACACGAACGCTGCCACGATGCCCACCGAGGTGAGGATGCCGAAGTCTTTCAGACCGGGGATCGGAGAGATGAGGTTGGTGAGAAACCCGACAGCCGTGGTGAGGGTGGCCAGAACCAACGCGACCCCGACGGTACTGATCGCCCGCGTGGAGGCGTCGGCAACCGACTTCCCCGAAGCGATCTCTTCGCGATAGCGTCCGGTGAGATGGATGGCGTAGTCGACGCCCAGTCCGATCAACAAGATGGGGATGATCTGGGTGATCTCATTGAGGTCCCCGACCCATCCCAGGTACTTCGGACCGAGGAGCACCGCTGAGCCCTGCATCCAGACGATCGCCGTCATGATCACCAGCAGGGTGAGCGCGACGTCTGCGGCGGTGCGCCGAAGGCCACCTCCGGCCTTCCGGCCGCCGCGTGGTCGTACGAAGTAGACGTACCCGAGAATGAGCAGAATGATGACGAACGCACCGAGGAACAGGCGCCCGACCTCTTTGGTGAAGTCGAAGTCGTTCCCGAAGAGCAGCAGCATGCTGAATGCCTGGACACCGGTCTGGTCGGAGGCCTGGGCCTCGGCAATCTTGGCGATGTCCTGCTCCGTCTGCACGACACCGGTGAAATCGTCTCCAGAGCTCGACAGCGTCGAGAGGTCCAGGAATACGACGACCAGCCCTGCCGGTGCCGTTGCCTGCTCGAGGTTCCCTTGGGAGGAGGCGAGAGCCCGCAGATAGTCGGCCTGCCCGGGAGCCGCCTGCTGCAGGCTCACTTCGTACAGTTGGTCAACCTGGGCGTCGGTCAGTGTGTCCACCTGCATGCCTTGCATGGCCGCTGCCTGCAGCACTCCACCGAGGTAGGAAACGACTCCGGATCGGTCCGACCTGTCGGAGATGTAGGCGGCAGCATCGCTCGACCGGATCGCCGACTCGACTGCCGCAACGACACGAGCACCGTCCGCCCCGATGACATCGTCGCCGGTCAAGATGATCTGCATCACCTGCTCGTTGCTCCCGGTCGAGAAGAGCTGCTGGATCTCCTCCGAGGCAGCGATCTCTGGAGTGTCCGGAGCGAAGCCTTCCTGACCGACCGTGACCTCCGCCTGACCTGCGAAGCTGCCGAGCACAGCGGTGACCGCAAGAACGATCACGAACGTCCACCAGGGCCGGCGTCGCACGGCCGCCGAGATGAGTGCCACAAGACTTTTCATTGAAGTTCCTTCGGGGTTGTCGACGAGGTGACGGAAAGCCTATGCGCAGCTCACGTGTAGGTGAAATTGAGCTTCCGCTTCTCCTCAGCGGGGAGGTGTGACGAGCGAGACCAGCCGTTCACGGGCTTGTTCCAGCGGCACGCCTCGCTCCTCACGTTCGGCGGAGTAGAGGCGCAGCCCCACCGTCCGGGAGTCGACGTCGCGATCTCCCACAACGAGCACGGCCGGATCCTTCATCGACAGCGCTCGCCGGATCTTCTCTCCCACCGTCTCTTGACTGTCGTCGACTACCGCCCTGACCCCCTCACTGCGCAGGTCCCTCGCAACTTCGTTCGCATAGTCGAGGTGTCGGTCGGCGACAGGCACGATCGCGGCCTGCACCGGCGCCAGCCAAGCCGGAAAGGCACCGGCATAGTGTTCGACGAGGATCCCGAAGAACCGTTCGACCGAACCAAAGAGCGCCCGGTGGATCATGACGGGACGATCGTGCGTGTTCGCGGCACTGGCGAACTCGACGTCGAACCGTTCCGGAAGCGAGAAGTCCACCTGGATGGTGGAGAGCTGCCACCGGCGTCCGATTGCGTCCTTGATATGGACGTCGATCTTGGGACCGTAGAACGCACCGTCACCCTCGGCCACCGTGTACTCGAGGTCGGCCGCCTGCAAGGCTTTCGCGAGCGAGTCGGTGGCCAGATCCCACAACTCCGGTTCGCCGACGTACTTGTCGGGGCGCGTCGAAAGCTCGGCTTCGAACTCGGTGAACCCGAAGTCGCGCAGGACCATGAGCACGAAGTCGAGCAGACCCTGAAGCTCGGCACCGATTTGGTCCCTCGAACAGAAGATGTGACTGTCATCCTGGGTGAAGCCTCGCGCCCTCAGAAGGCCATGCACCACACCGGAACGTTCGTACCGGTACACGGTTCCGAGTTCGAACAGACGCAGTGGAAGCTCCCGGTAGGACCGGCTGCGGCTCTTGAAGATGAGCACATGGAATGGGCAGTTCATCGGCTTGACGTAGTACGGATCGCCATGATCGAGTTCCATCGCCGGATACATACTCTCGGCATAGAAGCCCAGATGCCCCGACGTCTCCCAGAGGTTCGCCTTCGCGACATGCGGAGTAACGACGAGCTCATAGCCGCCCGACATGTGGACTCTCCGGCTGTAGTCCTCGATCACCTTCCTCATGATCCCGCCTTTGGGATGCCATACGGCGAGTCCGGACCCGAGTTCTGGTGGGAAGGAGAACAGGTCGAGTTCGGCTCCGAGCTTGCGATGATCTCGACGTTCGGCTTCCTCCAGCCGATCGAGGTAAGCCTGGAGTGCCTTCTTGCTCTCCCAGGCCGTGCCGTAGATGCGCTGCAATTGCGGGCGGTGTTCGTCTCCCCTCCAGTACGCACCAGCGGATCGCAGCAGCTTGTACGCGGCGACTCCACCTGTTGAAGGAAGGTGCGGACCCCGGCAGAGATCGACGAAGCCGTCATTGCGATAGATCGTGATCACCGCTCCGAGCTCCGATTCGTCAACGCTTTCGATGATTTCCCGTTTGAAAGGTTGGTCGGCGAATAGCTCCAGTGCCTCGGACTCCGAAACCTCCTCACGCACAAAGGCCTGGTCTTCGGCGACGATCTCGGCCATCCGAGCCTCGATCCGCTCCAGGTCCTCGCCGGTGAAAGGCCGGCCGATATCGAAGTCGTAGTAGAAGCCATCCTCGATGGACGGCCCGATCGCGAACCGGGCACCCTCGAACAGTGACAGCACCGCCTGCGCCATCACATGGGCGGCAGAGTGGCGCAACACTCCCCTACCCGTCTCCGTGTCCCCCTTGACGATCTCCAACTTCCCTCCGTGAGGGAGTGGCCGGCTCAGATCCAGGAGAACACCGTCGAGCTTGACCGCAACCGCCGCGGCAGCCAGCCGGCGACCGATGCTCGTCGCCACATCCATCCCCGTCGAACCGTCGGGAAAGGAGCGGGTGGATGCGTCGGGGAACTCGATTTCTATGGACACGCTGACCTTCTTCTCGTTGTGACCGCTCTCACCAGGCCTGGGCAGGTCGGCAAGATGCGATCCTTGTGCGCCTGTTTGGTGTAGCGTAAACGACGCCGGCGCAGTTGCCGACGGATTAGGGGACGTGTGAAGCCCAGAGACATAGCACTCCGACTCGCCGACGGCGGAAGTGTGAACCAGCTGTCGTCCGGTGCCAACAACGTGTTCCGAGTACGGACCTCAGATGGACAGACATCGGTCCTCAAGGTGTACGGCTCGTCCTCCTATGAACGCAGGGAGCGCCGAGCCCTCGATGCTCTGGCAGGGATCGACGGGTTGCCAACGATCCTCGAGCGTGGCTCGACGGACGAAACCTACTGGGTACGGTTCACCGATGCCGGCAAGTGGACGCTGGCGGCGATCCCTGGAGATGCGAAAGCAGCCGGGAAGGCCGGTGCACTGCTGCGGGCACTCCATGAGGCTGACCACTCGCAGCTTTCGAACCTCGAAGCCGGAATCGACTCCGAGTGGATGCGCACCGCGATCAGGGGGAACTTCGCCAGGCTCGAGCGTTACCGGCGCCGCCTCAAGATTCCGTCTTCGGTATTCGAGCACGCCGCCGATCTCGGATTCCCATCGACCGGCCCTCCGCGCGCCTGCCACACAAGGCCGGGACCGGAGGCGTTCGTCATCGACGATGACGGGCGTGTCACGTTGACCGGCTGGACCTGGGCAACGTTGGCCCCGCCAGAGTGGGACTACACGTTCGTGTTCTGGCAGCTCTCACGCAGGGCGAGTGCAGCGGTGGATTCATTCTCGGAGGGATACGGGGCGACGGTCGCGGGGGAAGTCCTGAGGGCGTGGTTTGCGTTCCACATCTCGGCAACTCTGCTTCGCCAGGCCGAGATGAGAGACGGCCGTCTCGACGACCTCGGTCCCTTCGTGGACCAGCTCGTCGAGGCTATCGGCTGACCGCGCGCAACGGAGATCGGGCCGGCGCAGCACGACCCGACCGTTGGTCCTCGGTGTCAGCGGTCCAGAGGTCGCGAAATCCTTCCTTCCAGGGCGTTTGCTTCATACACTTCCGGAGAGAGAGGAGATCCTATGGTGCAACTGCTGGTAGCCGCCTCGCTCATCACGGCGCTCGTCGTACTGGCCGGCCGGCAGTTCCGTGACAACGGAGATGGGTTCGCCTTCGAAGCAGGCGCATGGGCTGAGGCATATCGATCAGCGACCGAGCTTCCGTGTCCTTGGTGCGGGGCCGATACCAACGAATCCGATCGCGCCTGTCCGAGTTGCCACCGGCCGTTCGGAGCGACCGTCGGGTAACACGCGATCACCGAGCGACGATCCTGCCGGTAGTGTTGCAGGCTGTGAGCAGAGTCGGACTTGTCCTCGGCGGTGGCGGTGTCACCGGAGCCTCCTATCACATGGCAGCGCTCCTGGCGCTGCAGATGGCCACTGGATGGGCGCCAGATGCAGCCGATGTCGTGGTCGGGACCTCTGCCGGTGCGTTCGCGGCATCGATCGTTCGGTCACAGGCCCTGTCGCTCGACTCGATCGTCAAGCCCGGGGAGCGACAAGAGGATGTGGCGGACCGGATCCGTTCCTGGGTCTATCGCAAGAGCCGCTTCCGTGGAGTCGGCCGTTGGATGCGCCGGGGAATCGTCCCCAGCATCCGGCATCCAGGACTGACTGCCGTCCTTGGCGCTCCAGGACGGTACGACGCAGCAGGCATTGGAGACTGGGTGGCAGCGCAGGCGCCCGAGGTCGCCCCCACATGGCCCGAACGACCTACCGTCATCGTCGCCTATGACCTCGAAGAACGAAGAAGGGTTGCCTTCGGCACCCTGAATGCCCCCGACGTGGCTCTGCGCGACGCGGTGGCTGCATCCTCGGCGGTGCCGATCGTGTTCTCTCCCTACGAAATCAAGGGGAAAAGCTACGTCGACGGCGGCGTCGTCTCCGGAACGAACGCCGATCTCGTGCTCGGCAATCCGCAACCTCTCGACTTGCTGCTCGTCCTTGCCCCGATGGCCGCGGAAGAGCAGCGCAGCCGCGCCCGCTTCTACGAACAGATCTTCGATCGCGTCGGTCGCTCCGCGCTGCATGACGAGCTGGTAGCAATCGCCTCTGCATGGCCGGCGACCGACACACTCGTGCTGCGTCCCACACCCGCCGTGCTGGCGGTGATGCGCCCAAACCCGATGGATCCCAACCAGGCGGTTCCCACCTTTGTGAGAACCCTTGCCTCCCTACGGACGAAGCTCGCCGCCCCTGAGGTCTGGCAGGTTCTCGAACGTCATCTCGTCGCCTGAACCGAGTCCAATTCCCCAAAGAGCCGGTCCTTCTCCCCCGCAGAGACGAACGCCGCTTCGATCGAGTTCCGAGCAAGCGCGATGAGGTCCTCCCTCGTCAGCTGGAGAGAAGACTCCGCCGCCAGATAGTTGTCGAGCAGGTAGCCACCGAAGTAGGCGGGATCATCCGAGTTGATCGTCACCAAGGCGCCGGCGTCCAGAAGCCTCTTCAGATTGTGCTCCTGCATGCTGTCGAACACGTGGAGACGTACGTTCGACAGTGGGCACATCGTGAGGGGGATGCGTTCGGAGATGACACGCTGCAGCAGAGCCGGGTCCTCCTCGATCCGGACCCCATGATCGATCCGTTCAACGCCGAGAACGTCGAGCGCCTGTCGTATGTACTCCGGCGGTCCTTCCTCTCCGGCGTGGGCAACCAGGCGCAGTTCTTCACGACGGGCCCGGTCGAAGACGCCACGGAACAAGACGGGGGGGCGGCCCCGCTCGGATGAGTCGAGACCGACACCCACGATCCAAGACCGATACCGGAGCCCGTCCTCGAGCGTCTCCATCGCCTCCTCGGGACTGAGGTGCCTCAGGAACGACAGAATGAGTCCTGCGGAAACCCCGAGTTCTCGAGCATCCTCGATCGCGCGATGCAGACCGGTGATCACCGTCGAGAAGGGGATCCCCCTCGCGGTGTGCGTCTGGGGATCGAAGAAGATCTCTGCGCGACGCACCCCGTCGGCAGCTGCACGCTGGAGGTAGGCCAAGGCGAGGTCGTAGAAGTCCTGCTCGGTGCGAACGGCGGCGGCAGTCTGGTAGTAGACGTCGAGAAAGGACTGCAGATCGCTGAATTCGTAGGCGGCGCGGAGCTCTTGAACCGAAGCAAAGGGGAGATCCACGTCGTTCTTCTCGGCCATCGCCAGGGCCATCTCAGGCTCGAGGGAGCCTTCTATATGGATGTGCATCTCGGTCTTGGGGAGGGCTCTCACAAAGTCGTCCATCGCTCTCCTATTCCCGGTTCCGGCCAGACTACGCCGGTACGATACGAATGTGGAAAACCACGCTGTCGGTCAAGCCCCAACACGATAGGAACGACCACGCCATGTCTGGGACTCTCCTCGTCAAACACGCATCCGTTCTCGTCACCATGGATGAGCATCGACGGGAGATCTCTGACGGCGCGCTGTTCGCCCGGGACGGATGGATCGAACAGGTGGGAGCAACCGCCGAGCTTCCGTCTACCGCCGATGAAGTCATTGACGCCTCAGGGCACATCGTCATCCCCGGTCTGATCAACACTCACCATCACCTCTACCAGACCTTGACGCGAGCACTCCCTGGCACACAGGACGCCGAGCTTTTTCCATGGCTCCAGACCCTCTACCCGGTATGGGAGAGGATCAGACCCGACGACGTGAGGGTCTCTGCCGAAGTCGGTCTCACCGAACTGGCTATGAGTGGCTGCACGACCACTTCGGATCATCTCTACCTGTTCCCCAACGGCAGCCGACTCGACGACGAGATCGAAGCCGCCAGAAGGGTGGGGCTGCGTTTCCATGCCGCACGCGGATCGATGAGTCTCGGTGAGAGCGATGGCGGGCTTCCCCCCGACTCGGTTGTCGAAGATGAGGACACGATCCTTGACGACACCAGGAGGGTGATCGAGACGTACCACGATGGCGAACCCGGCTCCCTGCTCCGGATCGTGGTGGCGCCGTGTTCACCATTCTCGGTGACGACGGCAGCCATGCGCGAGTCCGCAGAGCTTGCTCGCTCCTACGGAGTGTCACTCCACACGCACCTCGCTGAAACGTTCGACGAGGAGGCGTTCTGCAGGGCGCAGTTCGGGCTCGATCCCGTTGCCTATGCCGAGAGTGTGGGATGGGTCGGCGAGGACGTTTGGTTCGCCCATGGCGTCCACATCGATGACGCCGGCATCGCCCTCATGGCCCGAACCGGAACCGGGGTGGCCCACTGTCCGGCCTCCAACATGCGTCTCGGGTCGGGCATCGCTCCTGTTGCCGAGTATCTGGACACCGGTGTTCGGGTCGGACTCGGTGTCGATGGCTCGGCGTCCAATGACGGCAACGACCTGCTCGGAGAGGCACGGCTCGCGATGCTCCTGGCCAGGGTTCTCCATGGTGAGCGGCCCCTCCTCGGTGTGCGCACAGCCCTCGAAATCGCCACTCTCGGCGGCGCTGCCGTCCTTGGCCGCGAAGACATCGGCTCCCTGGCGACCGGCAAGACCGCCGACTTCGCGGCCTTCGACCTCAACCGTATCGAGTATGCAGGCGCCGGCGAGGATCCGGTTGCCGGCCTGCTCCTGTGCGCTCCCACCCGGGCCGTCTACACGTATGTCCATGGGCGAGCCGTCGTTCACGAGGGCAGACCGGTCGGCGTCGAAATCGAACCCCTCATCGAGGAGCACTCCAAGGCAGCTCACCGTCTCGTTGCTGGATAGCGCTCCGTCAGGAAGACAATGTTGCGATGTCCTCGGGTCGGAGCGGCAGCCGGGTGAGGTCGCGTCCAGTGGCAGCGCGAACGGCTGCAGCGACGGCAGCCGTTGAAGAGATGGAGGGAAGCTCCGCGAAGCCTTTGGCACCGAACGGACCCCAGCTTCCCGGCTGTTCCACGATGACGGCTTCCACCGGCGGCATGTCTTCGATCGTGGGAAGGAGGTAGTCGGTGAAGGTCGGGTTCTTGATGACACCATTGTCGAGAATGACTTCTTCGAGAAGCGCCATCCCGAATCCTTGAGCGATCCCCCCCTCGATCTGTCCAACCACCTGAACCGGGTTCAGCATTCTGCCGACGTCCTGGGCCGTGTCGATCCGCACAACCCGCACCAGCCCCAGCTCCGGGTCCACGTCGACGACCGCCCTGTGTGCCGCGACACAGAAGTCGACATGAACGTCCCCCTGGCCGTTCTCATCGGGAGGCTCCGTGTCGGGATGCCGGAACCGCACCTCGGCCACGATCGGAGCGTCGGCGCAGAGCTCGGCCCAAGATGCGACCAGGCGATCTCCCTTTCTCACGCCTTCGTCGTCCAGTGTGTCGCCTCCGGCTCGCTCCAAGGCTTGGGATCGTGCTTCTCGAGCGGCTTGCTCCACCGCTCCCCCGGCCATTTGGGTCTGCCTCGACGCCGAGGAGGAACCGGCGGAGCCGATGTGGGCGGTGTCGTCCCACACGACTTCCACCCGGTCCATGCCCAGAACGCTCCTGGCGATCTGCATCAGGACGGTCACCATGCCCTGCCCCACCTCTGCTGCGGCGGTGTGCACCTTGGCACCATCGGCGGTGATCTCCACGCGCGCGTCCGCGAAGTCGTCAAATCCTTCCGAGAATGCCAGGTTCTTGATCCCGACCGCGTAGCCGACACCTCTCACCACTGCGCCCGGTGGTGTCGTCAGCCCGCTGCCACCGGGGAGACGATCTGTTTCGTCGCCGGGAAGGGGGATCGCCATCACCGACCGGATCACTTCTTCCGTCGGCAGCGGCTCCGTGATCACCTGCCCGCTGGTGGCGAGGCGGTCACCGGGGTGCAGGGCATTGCGGAGACGCAGCTCGAGCGGATCCACGCCCAGTGCCGCTGCGAGTCGATCCATCTGTGCCTCGTAGGCAAAGCAGACCTGGTTGGCGCCGAATCCTCGCATCGCGCCGGTCGGCGGATTGTTGGTTCGTACGGCATACCCTTCGACAAACGTGTTCGGGCAGCGGTACGGGCCGACCGTGAAGTACACCGCGTTGGCGAGCACCGCGTCCGTCGTGTTCGCGTAGGCACCACCGTCGAGCAGCAACTTGGCTTCGACGCGCACCAGCGTGCCTGCTTCGTCGCACTCATGCCGGTACCACATGTGTGCGCTGTGGCGCTTCACGTGACCGGTGAAACTCTCGAACCGGTTGAACACCATCTTGACGGGACGTCCGGTGTGCAAGGCCAGCATGCACAAGTGGGTGTGCAGACTCAGATCTTCACGCGACCCAAAGGCTCCCCCGAGCCCGGTCGGGTGGACGCGAACTTGTCCCGGATCCAGTGCCAGGCATCGCGTGAGCTGTTCGTGGTCGACATGGATCCACTGGGAGGGTGGATACAGATCGACGCCACCTGCGCCGTCGGGGATGGCGATACCGGCCTCGGTCCCCAGGGGCGCCTGATCGATGTTCGGGGTTTCGTAGTAGCCCTCGATCACTACCGAACCGTGCGCGGCCGGATCGCCCCGGCGGATCGTCATGTGGCGAAACACCTCTCCCCTGTCGAGCGCCTCCTCGAGATCTGTCAACGGTTCGAGCGGCTCGAGTTCGACAACGATCGCATCGGCCGCCGCCCGGGCGAGGTCCCGGTTGTCTGCTGCCACGATGGCGACCGCCTCCCCCCAATACCTGATCTCGCCTTCGGCGAGGACCGGTTGATCCTGGACGATCTGCCCCTGGTAGCCGAAGCCGGGCACATCGTTCTGGGTGAGGACCGCCTGCACACCCGGCATGGCGAGCGCCGGGGTGACATCGATGGCGACAATGCGGGCTCGCGCAACGTACGCCCTCCTCGTGGCTCCCCACAACATTTCTTCCGCGTGGAGATCGCCGACATACGCGAAGGTTCCCGTGACTTTCGGTACGCCGTCCGGCCGCTGGACGGACTCGCCAACGCCACCTCTGACACGACGGTCGACGATGGTCATTGCGTCCCCATCACGGCCCTGATGATGGACCCATAGCCGGTGCATCGACAGAGGTTGCCCGCGAGCGCCTCACGGACGTCCGCCTCGCTCGGGTGGGGATTGTGTTCGAGCAGGTTCGCCGCCGACATCACGATCCCCGGAGTGCAGTACCCACACTGTGCTCCACCGGTCTCCAGCAATGCCTCCTGAACGGGGTGCAACGTGCCTTCGGAGGTGATCCCTTCAATCGTGACGATCTCGGACCCGGCAGCATCGGCGGCCATCACGAGACACGAGCACACCGTCACACCGTCCATGAGGACGGTGCACGATCCACACTCACCCTGCTCGCAGGCGTCTTTTGCTCCATACAGCCCGAGTTCGTCGCGCAGGAGACGCAGCAGACTCTCCGTACCGGCGGCCTCCACCGTGACCGTCTCGCCGTTGATCCGGAGCATCACAGCAGACGCTCCAGGGTTCTGCGGGCGATGACACCGACAGCGTGCCGCCGGTATTCGGCCGTTGAGCGATGATCGGTGATCGGCTGCGCCGCCTCGGAGACGAGACGCTGGAACTCGTCGAGCGCGGTAGTTGTCGGATGGGACTCGGCGGAGATCATCTCCTCCGCTGCGTGCGCCCGGATCACCGTCGGAGCCACTGCTCCGAGAGCAACTCGCGTGCGGCCGTCGTCGTAGCGGACGACGCACGCCGAGACAACGGCAATCACCATGGCGGCGCGTGGGCCGACCTTGGAGAACCCCTGTCTGGGTGGCAGGTCTTCGGGCAGCTTCACTCCTTCGATGATCTCCCCCGGCTGCAGGCTGGTCTGCTTGACGCCGACGAAGAACTCATTCCATGGCGTCTCTCTGCGTCCAAGGCGTTTCGAACGGGTGACGATCGAAGCGTCCATCGCTGCGAGGAACGGCAAGGTGTCGCCGGCAGGGCTGCCGGTGGCGATATTGCCGCCGATGGTTCCCGTGTTGCGGATCTGCGGTGAACCGATGGTTCGTGCTGCCTCTGCCAGTCCGGGCCATGGACTGTTCTCCAATCGCGCGTGGGTGACCCCGGCGCCAATCCAGTGCTCGGAGAGACCCAGCAGCTCTTCGACTCGACGAAGGGCGACAACCGAGTCTGGGCGTCGGAACCCGAAGTTGATCTCCACCATCAGGTCGGTGCCTCCGGCCAGACAGATGGCACCCGGGTCCTGCGCAAGCGCGTCGAGTGCTTCGGTGAGCGCCACGGGCGCCACTATCTTCAACCCAGGTCCCTTTCGATCTACCCTGCAGGCTACATGAATATCGACGAGACCCTCGGCAGCTGTGAACTCGAACTGGCGGCAGATCGCGGCCCCAACTTGAGAGCGCTCGGGTTCTGGCGTGCCGTCGCCGAAGTCAAGCGTCGACCCGAGCTCGCGGCGACCTATGCGGACCGCATTGCGGAGATCGACCGTGCCGCGTTTGCACGCTGGGCGCTCGTCACCGTCCCGCTCGGCCTCGGCACGACACTGATGATCTTGGGTACCGTGCTCGGTCTTGCGGTCACCTCTGCCGGGTACTTCCTCGACTCCCCTTGGAACGGGCTGGCGATCCTGATCGGGACGGGCATCCTGCTGGTCCCCACCCACGGGTTGGGCCACCTGATCGTCGGCCGTCTCCTCGGCATCGGCTTCACCGGCTGGTTCATCGGCACATGGAAGATGCCCCAACCGGGCGTCAAACTGGACTACCGCTCCTACCTGCGCGCCTCTCCCCGGGCTCGAGCATGGATGCATGCTTCGGGGGCGATCGTCACCAAACTCATCCCCTTCCTGAACCTGGGTGCGGCCTGGGGTGCCGGCGTTCCAGGGTGGACCATGTGGACGCTCGTGATCCTGGGGGTCGTGATGATCTTGACCGACGTTCTGTGGTCGACGAAAGCGTCGGACTGGAAGAAGTTCCGCAGAGAACTCCGCTACGTCTGAAGCACCGCGGCGCCGTGCACCCTGCCGTCTTTGAGATCGACGAGCGCCTGGTTCGCTTCGGCGAGCGGGTACACCTGAATCTGGGTGCGGATCGGTATCTCGGCGGCCAGCCTGAGGAACGCTCGAGCATCGTCTCTGGTGAAGTTGGCGACGCTGCGAATCTGCCGCTCCAACCAGAGATCGTCGTAGCTGAAGGCGGGCATCTGGTCGAGGTGAATGGCGTTGATCGCCACGACCCCGCCGCGGTCCAGTGACTTCAAAGCCTCGACGACGACCTGCCCGACCGGGGCAAACGTAACCGCAGCATCCAGAGGTACCGGAGGTCTCTCCTCGTAGGGACCGGCCCAGACGGCACCAAGTTCCATTGCCCGCCGGCGCTCGATCTGCGATCGAGTCGCAACATAGACGTCGCATCCCCAGTACAGGGCGACTTGCAACGCCAACAGGGCCGATGCCCCGAACCCATAGAGTCCAAGTCGGCCCCCCGGCTGAATGCCACTCACCTTCAAGGCGCGGTAGCCGATCACACCGCCACACAAGAGCGGCGCGACTTCGAGATCGTCCATGCTGTCGGGCAACGCGAAGGCAAGATCACCGTCGACCACCACACGTTCTGCGTACCCACCATCCCGGTCCCATCCGGTGAAGATCGCCTCCTCGCACAGGTTCTCCCTTCCGGTGGTACAGAAGCGACAACTGCCGCAGAACCCTCCAAGCCATCCGACCCCGACACGCTCGCCGGGTGCCCACCCACGGACACCCTCCCCAACTCGGAGCACTCTTCCGACAATCTGATGTCCGGGGATCATCGGAAGCTTGTCCATCCCGAGGTCTCCCTCGACCTCCTGCAGATCGGTTCGGCAGACGCCGCAGGCGGCAACCTCCAAGAGCAGCTCTCCCTCGCCAGGAGAGGGGTCGGCGACCTCTTGCAACGTCAGCGGCCCCGTGTCGACCGCCGCAGGATCGTGCAGCATCTGTGCGCGCATATCGTCACGAAGGCTACCTGCCAAGGCTGCTTCCGAACGGCGTCGACCGACTCAGCCCAGCTTGGCCAGAAGCCCCGTCTTCTCGTTGAACGCCTCGATGCGGCGATCCATCTCCCCGACCTCACTCTGGATCGACGTCCAGTAGTCGTCCTCATACCACTGCGCCTGGATCTCCTCGTAGGTCTTCCCCTGCTGTTCGACCCAGGTGTAGTACTTGAGGTTGTGGATCCGCTTGCGTCCCCAATAGTCGAGCTCGACCATCGCGTCCGTGGTCGTCCCCATCAGGTAACGCTCGTAGGCGGTCACGGCGTCATCACGCGTGAACTCACCTCGCTCCTCGTTGAGCTCGGTCAACCTCGACTGGTACATCTCGACGGAGTCGGTGGCGACGGTCATGACGACGTCATGGCCGTCCATTTCGTTCCACTTGGCGAACTTGATCGATGACAGCATGTTGGCGATGCTCGAGATCCCCAACAGTGGCAGCTGCTCGACGAATGCCTCCGGCACGCCTCGCTCGACCAGGTAGTCCTGGCCGACCGGCTCGTTGAAGAGGCGCAGGAGCTGCATCGTCGCCTCGTCGTCGATGGCGGTGACGAAGTCGGTGTTCTTGGCGTTGTGAATCCACGGCACGTGCTTGTCGCCGATTCCTTCGATGCGATGTGCACCGAATCCGTTGTCGAGCAACGTGGGACATTGCAGCGCTTCACTGGCAACGATCTTGGACGTCGGATAGTGCTGCTTCATGTAGTCGCCCGATCCGATGGTTCCCGCGGATCCGGTGGTCAGCGCCACGCCTCGATACCGATCACCGGCGTCCATCACCTGCTCGAGAACCTCGACCATGGCCGGGCCGGTGATGGTGTAGTGCCAGAGGTAGTTTCCGAACTCGTCGAACTGGTTGAAGATCACGACGTCTTCTCCGGAAGCCTTCAACTCCCAGGTCTTGTCGAAGATCTCCTTGACGTTGCTCTCGGTTCCCGGCGTCGCGATCACTTCCCCGGCGACCGTCGCCAGCCACTCGAAGCGTTCCTTGCTCATCCCCTCCGGCAGGATCGCCACCGAGTCGCACGCAAGCAGATGCGAGTCGTAGGCCCCGCCTCTGCAGTAGTTCCCCGTGGATGGCCAGACGGCTTTCTGGCTTGTCGGGTCGAACTGGCCGGTCACGAGCCGTGGCACCAGGCAGCCAAACGCAGCTCCGACCTTGTGCGCACCGGTCGGAAACCACTTGCCGACCAGCGAGACGACACGCGCTTGGGTTCCGGTGAGCTCCTTCGGATACTCGATGAAGTTGACCCCTCCGAAACCGCCACCGGTGGAGACCGGTTCGTTCTTCCATGTGATCCTGAACAGGTTGATCGGGTCGAGATCCCAGAGGCCCACACCCTGCAACCTCTGCTTCACCGCGGCCGGAATCAGACGCGGGTCGCGCTGCTGTGCGAACGTCGGGATGAGGATGCTGCGCTCGATGGCGCGCTGTACGGCCCGCTCCAGCGGACCTTCGTGGACGGTGAGGTCGATCATTTCCTTCTCCAATCAATGCGTGCTTCGTACTTCGTACTTTGTACCTCGTACTTCGTATGGCGATAGCGCCAAGCCGGCTCACGGGGCTTCCATCACCGCCTGTACGGCTTCCAAGGTGGGGGGGATCTCGTACGGAGCGCTGCCTGCGCTGCCCGCTGCTCTCACCGCGGACGCAATGTCCTTCAGACCGCTTCCGGTATTGAGCACGACGACCCTGTCATCGGCGGTGAGGAGGCCGAGGTTTTGCGCCTTGATCATGCCTGCGTACGCCGCGGCGCCCGCAGGTTCACCGAACACTCCGGCGGCCCTCGCCATCGCCGGAATCGCGGCCAGAATCTCTTCGTCTTCGACGGTCACGTAGGCACCGTCCGTCTCGATGACCGCGGCCATGGCCTTGATCCGGTCTCTCGGCAGGCCGGCGGATATGGAGTCGGCCACGGTCTGCGCCTCGATCGCAGGCTTGGTCAGCACATCCTCACCGGACTCCCAGGCCTGGGCCATGTAGCTGCTGCCCGTAGCCTGGACGCCGATCAGCCTCGGCATGCGGTCGATCCACCCCAATGCGAGCAGATCCTTGAAGCCTTTGTGGAGTCCGCCGATGATGCAACCGTCTCCGACGCTCACCAGCACGACACTCGGAACTTCCCAGCCGAGCTGTTCGGCGATCTCGTAGGCCGCCGTCTTCTTGCCTTCGCTCATATAGGGGTTGTAGGCCGTGTTGCGGTTGTACCAGCCGTACTCGTCTGCGACCTGCAAACACAGCTCGAACGCATCGTCATACGAGCCCTGCACAGTAAACACGGTGGAGCCGAAGACCAGGAGTTGGGCGATCTTGGCTTCAGGAGCAGAGCGCGGAACGAAGATCACATTCTGGAGACCTACCGAAGCCGACAGCCCACTCAGCGCCGCAGCGGCATTCCCTGTGGACGCGGTGGTGACAACCTCTGCCCCCTTCTCGCGGGCCTTGACGATGGCAATCGCGCTCGCCCGGTCCTTGAACGACGCCGTCGGTTCCCTTCCGCCGTCCTTGACCCACAGCCGGGCCAGCCCCGTTGCCTGGATCTCGTACATTGGCGTCCAGCCCACTTTCAGCGGAGGAACGGCCGCGTCGGCTTCAATCGGCAGAAGCGGCCGGTACCTCCACATGGACCAGTCCGCGCCGAGGTCACCCCTGCCGACACGGATCGCGTCGTAGTCGTAGAGCACATCCAGGATGCCTTCGTTGCCATGGTCGGGACAGACGTACTCGACCTCGTCGGGCGCGTAGACCTTTCCGCAGATCATGCAGCGCAGACCCGTGACGTGGCTCATCGCACGATCCGGGTCCCGGTCTCTCCGGCCACACCGCGTTCGATGTTCTCGGGGTTGGTGATCAGCACTTCCTTGCCACCGGCTTCGAGGTAGGTGATCGCAGCTTCGATCTTCGGAGCCATGCTGCCCTTGGCAAAGTGGGTACCTTCGGCCAGGTAGCTCTTTGCCTCCTCGAGCGTCAGCCGATCCACCCAGCGTTGCTCCGGCGTTCCCCAACCGAGCGCCACCTTCTCGACGGCGGTGCTGATCAGGAGCAGGTCGGCATCGAGTTCACCGGCGAGCAAGGCGGAGGCACGATCCTTGTCGATCACTGCGGGGACACCTCGGAGAGCACCGCTCTCGTCGGCAACCACGGGGATGCCTCCCCCGCCTACGCAGATCACGGCCATACCTTTTGCGAGCAGATCGCGAATCGCCTCGATTTCCACGATACGTTTGGGCATCGGGGATGCAACGACCCTTCGCCATCCGCGACCGGCGTCTTCCACCACGTTCCAACCGTCGACCGCGCGCCGCTGTGCGGCTTCTTCGGGCTCCATGAACGATCCGATCGGCTTCGTCGGATGCTCGAAGGCCGGATCGTCGACGGCGACCTCGACCTGGGTCACGACCGTCGTCACCGTCTTGTCGATGCCGAGACTCAGAAAGTCGTTGTACAGGTTCTGCTGGAGTGCGTACCCGATCGCTCCCTGCGTGTCGGCACCACAAGCGTCGAGGGGGACCTCGTGCAGTTCGTGCCTTGCCAGCTCAGAGCGCCGGAGAATGAACCCGACCTGCGGCCCGTTCCCATGGGTGATCGCGACATCCCATCCGGCGAGAATGAGTTCGGCGATGTGCTGATCGGTCTCGCCCGCCGCTGCATACTGATCTTGCACCGAGCGGTGCTCGGCATCCTTGATCAGTGAGTTTCCCCCGATGGCCACGACGGCCAATGGACGTTTGGTGCTGCTCAACGAATCTCGCTTTCTCGGTGCCTGGGGCACCGGTTCCTACATGGTCAGGGCCATCACGGCTTTCTGTGCGTGGAGTCGGTTCTCGGCCTGGTCGAAGACGACACTGTGCGGACCATCCACGACGGCGTCGGTGACTTCGACGTTGCGGTCGGCTGGGAGGGGATGCATGTAGATGGCGTCTTCTGCTGCCAGAGCCATGCGCCGTTCGTCGGTAATCCAATCGGTGTACTTGGAACCGATCTCAGCCGACTCCGCTTCGTCGGTCGTCGTCAGCATCGCTCCCCAGCTCTTGGCATACACCACATCGGCGTCGCGGAAGCCGTCATCGAAGTTCTCGAGGATCTCGAACGAGCCGTTCGATCTGCGGGCGTTTTCCTCCGCCTGCGCGACGATGTCCGGCATCAGTTTGAACTCGGGGGGGCGGGTGAGGCGAACGTTCATGCCGAATCGTGTTGCCAGCAGAATCAAGCTCTGTGGCACGCTCAATGGCTTCTGGTAGCTCGACGCATACGCATAGCTCACGTTGAGCGTGCGACCGCGAGGATCGCCCTTCTTCTCGATGATCGTCATCATGTCGGCGAGGATCTGATGGGGGTGGTACATCTCGCATTGCATATTCAGCACGGGCACCCTGCTCGCCTCGGCGACCGCTCGCTGGTAGGCGTTGCCGACACCCCAGTCGACCTGTCGGATCGCTATGCCGGCGCTGTAGCGGCCGAGGATCTCGCCGATCTCCGTTGCCGTGTCGCCGTGGCTGATCTGCGTCGTGCGGGACTCCATGAACATCGCATGTCCGCCCAGCTGGGCCATGCCGGCCTCGAAGCTCGCCCTCGTTCGAGTGCTGGAGAAGAAGAACAGCATCGCCAGCACTTTGTCCCTCAGGTAGGCGTGCGGTTCGCCCAGAGCCTGCTTGCGCTTGAGGTCGAGAGCGACACTCAACACGGTATCGATCTCTTCCTTGGTCCATTCCTGGGTCGTGATCATGTCCCGACCCTTCAATCCGGTCTGCATGCTTGTGCTCCAGTCCTCTCGAGCTGAGTTTCTCTCAGTCTTTGATCCTCGTACCTGGTACCTCGTACGCGACCATCGTCGCCATCGACCGCGGGGCGGGCCGCACCGAGATACCAGGCACCAGGTACGTCTTCTTCCTACTCCATCGCGCCCAGTACGAGCGAGAGCAGAGCCATGCGCATGACGACCCCGTTGTACGCCTCCTGCCAGTAGCGGGCGTGCTTCGTCGCATCCACATCGGGCGGGAGCTCATCCATGCGTGGCAACGAGTGCAGAATGATGGCATCCGACTTCGCCTTGTCCGCAAGCAGCGCTCTGGTGACTTTGTAGTTGTCCGGCGTCTGACCGGTCTCGCCTGCTCGCTCGTCGCGGCCCTTGGTGTAGTCGGCCTGAACCACCGGCTCCATGTAGATCACGTCGGCTTCACCGATGACATCGCTGATGTGCTCGGCGGTCCTCACGAAGAGGTTCTGTTCGGCGAGTTCGGCCTTGAAGTCGTCGGTGAGTGACATCTCCGGCGGGGCGACGGAGATCATCTGGGCGTCGAACTGCGTCAGCGCGTAGCCGAGCGAGTGCATGGTGCGCATGCGCATGTCGCCGATCGCCACGAAGGTCAGGCCGTCGATCGTCCCCACTTCGGTCAGCACCGTGTAGAGGTCGGTGAGGATCTGCGTCGGGTGCTCGCCCCATCCGTCACCCGCGTTGATGACCGGCACACTGGACCACTTCGCGGCCTCGTGCGGTGCGCCCTGCTGGAAGTGACGCATGACGATCGCATCGCCGTAGTACTCCAGCATGTGCACGGTGTCCTTGATCGACTCCTGGTAGAAGTCGCCGGCGCGCGTCATCTTGGCATCCGAGAAGCCCAGCACGTGACCACCGAGACGATGCATCGCAGCCTCGTGGGCCATCCGGGTGCGTGTCGACGGCTGGTAGAAGGCGGTCAGCAGCGTCTTGTCGGCCAGCAGGTCCGTATTGCGCCGTTCCCGAGCGATCGGTTCCAGTTCGGAAGCCGTCTCGAACACATGCTCGAACTCGGCCCTCTCAAACCCTTTGAGGGACAGAATGTCCCGCCCGGCGAAACTTCTCATGCGCTTCTCCTTCTCCTCGAAGCCGCGCCTCGACCCGAGACGCAGGTGTGCAGATCGACCCAAGCCTATCTTCTTTTGACCTCCACTGAACCGCGACCGACGACTGGTGTGGCCATCGACCACAAGACCCGCCTCAGGCCGGGTAGGCTGACCCGAGCGTGGCGAGCGAAAGCACATCAACAGGAGCGGCCAGAGGCTTTCGCGCAGTCGCCGGGTCTCTCTTTCCGATCCTCGCCGTTGTCGCCGCCCTGCTCCTCGGAGCAGTGATGCTCCTGATCCTCGGTGCCAACCCGGTGACCGGCTTCGGCGCGATGATCGATGGAGCGTTCGGAAGTCTGCGCGCCCTCTCCGACACGGCAGCGAAGGCCGTTCCGCTGCTCCTCGTCGGCGTCGGAATCACGATCGCCTTCCGAGCGAACGTGATCAACATCGGCGGTGAGGGACAGATCATCCTCGGCGCACTGTTCGGAACAGCACTCGCCTTGTTGATGCCCAACCTCCCGGCGTGGCTGCTTCTGCCCGGCGTGCTCTTCGCCGGTTTCGTCGGAGGCGCCCTGTGGGGGGCGATTCCCGGAGCCTTGAAGGCGTACTTCAACGTCAACGAGATTCTGAGCACGATCATGCTCAACATCGTCGCCGTTCAAGGCATGAACTTCCTTCTCCGCGGGCCGATGATGGACCCTGCAGAGATCGAGGCCGGCAGCCGCATCCCTCAGACCACCAGACTCGCGGAGGCAGCCGACCTGCCGGTCCTCATCAAGGGCACGCGACTGAACGGCGGAGTGATCATCGCGGTCGTCGCTGCCGTCGTCGTCTACTTCTTCCTCTGGCGGATGACCTCGGGTTTCCGGATTCGCGCCGTTGGGTTCAATCCCCACGCCTCCCGCTACGCGGGCATTCACGTGCAACGATCGGTCGTCCTCGCCCTCACCCTCAGCGGGGCGCTGTGCGGCCTCGCCGGCGTGGTTCTGGTCTTCGGCAGCGAGTCTCACCGGTTCGTCACCGATGGGTCCTCGACAGGGTTCACCGGCAGTGCCGGGTTCAACGGCATCGTCGCCGCGCTCTTCGGCGGCCTCCATCCCCTCGGAACGATCCCTGCGTCGTTCCTCTTCGGGGCGCTGCTGGTCGGGGCGAACAAACTGCAGCGCGCCGTGCAAGTCCCTGCAGCCCTCATCATTGCGTTGAACGGGCTTGTCGTCGTGTTCGTCGTCAGTAGCGCCATCTGGAAGCGGCGCCTCGATCAACGGTTCCTCTTGAGGGCCGCGACCGCCGACCAGGTCGAAGCCGATGAGGAGGCCACGCAGTCAGGAGCCCCTCCCGATGGGTGAGTTCTTCACCGCGGCGGTGCTGGTCTCGACGATCAGTTCCGGAATCCGGCTTGCCACGTCCTACCTCTACGCGGCGATTGGCGAGACGTTCGGGCAACGCAGCGGCGTGCTCAACCTGGGCGTCGACGGCATCATGCTCCTGGGCGCGTTTGGCGCCTACTACACGGTCCTCAAGACGGGCAATCTGTGGCTCGCTTTGGTGGTTGCGGCCGGTATCGGACTCATCATGGGACTTGCCATGGCGTTCGCCAGCGTCACTCTGCAGGCCGAGCAGGGGATCAGCGGGATCGGCTTCTACTTGTTTGGCCTCGGCATGAGCGATCTCCTCTTCCAGAAGCTCGTCGGGACGCCGCTTCCCATTCAAGGCTTCCCTGCCATCCACCTTCCGGTGCTGAGTGACATTCCCGTCGTCGGGGATCTGCTCTTCTCCCACAGCCTGATGGTGTATGGAGCGTTCCTGCTCGTTCCGGCAGCTGCCTTCGTTCTCAACAAGACCACCATTGGCCTGAAGATACGATCCGTCGGAGAGAATCCCGAGGCGGTCGACACCCTCGGCGTCTCGGTGGCAAAGGTCCGCTACGCGACGGTCATGTTCGGCAGCATGCTGGCCGGAATCGGAGGGGCAGCACTGGCCACAGAACTCGGGATCTTCCAGCAGAACCTGACGGCCGGACAGGGTTTCATCGCCGTCGCCCTCGTCTACTTCGGCGCATGGCGCCCCCTCGGCGTGATGCTCGGCGCACTGTTGTACGGATTCGTCGCAGCCATCGTCCTGCAGCTCAAGACGCTTGACGTCATCCCCCGCAGCGCATCGGACCTTGCGGCAATGCTCCCCGCCCTCATCACGATTCTTGCCCTCGTCGTTGCCGTCCAGAGAGATCGGCAACCGGCAGCACTGACCAAGCCCTATCAAAGAGGGGAATGACCAGACAGAAAGGAAGACACCCAATGCGGAAACTATTGATTATCGGCGTGCTCGTGCTTGCACTCATCGCCACGGCTTGTTCGAGCGGAACGACAGAGACCACTGCCGCCCCGGCAACAACTGCGGCGGCCGCCACGACCGCCGCGCCTGCGGAGCCATTCAAGGTTGCGCTGATCGCACCGAGCGCCATCAACGATCTGGCGTTCACGCAGAGCATGAACGACGCACTCACCAAGATCCAGAGCGACATGGGCGGCGAATCGGCAATGGAGATTGCGGTCACCGATGGAACGTTCGTCGTCGAGGACGCCGCCGCGGCGATCCGTGACTACGCCAACGATGGCTACGACCTCGTGATCGCCCACGGTTCGCAGTACGGAGGCTCTCTGAAGGAGATCGCGCCGGACTTTCCCGACACGTCCTTCGCGTGGGGGACGGCAGGAGACACGTTCGGCCTGCCGAACGTCTTCGCCTATGAGGCCGCATCCGAAGAAGGCGGCTACGTCATGGGTGTGATGGCAGCTGCCCTGTCCGAATCGGGCGTGCTCGGTGTCGTTGGGCCGATCGAGGTCGGCGATGCCAAACGCTATGTGGATGGATTCGCGGCGGGAGCGGTCGCCCAGGATGCCGCGGCCGACGTGAAGATCAACTACACGGGGTCCTTCAGCGACGTGGCACTCGCAGCCGAGGCGGCACGAGCAGAGATCGGCGCAGGTGCCGATGTCCTCACCGGGACCGCGCAGATGGTCGTCGGAGCGGTTGGCGTCGCCAAAGATGACGGTGTGCTGTGGTTCGGAACCCAGGCAGACCAGACGCAGCTCGCTCCGGACATCGTCGTCGCTTCGCAGGTGTACCACTGGGAGGTCGTCATCCAGGAGATCATCGACCTGATGGACCAGGGGACGATGGGCGGCAAGTCGTTCTCCGTGGATCTCGCCAACGGTGGTGAGGTCGTCGCCTTCAACCCCGGATTTGACCTGCCTGCTGACGTGAAGCAACTCGCCGAGGACACGATCGCGGGTATCTCGGACGGATCGATCAACCCGCCACGACCGTAGGGAGAGAACAGGCATGGCACCTCGGGGAACTGATCCCGGATCACCAACCGCTGCAACAGGGCAGACCGGTATCGATCTGGAGATGCGCGGCATCGTCAAGCAGTTCCCCGGGGTGCTCGCCAGTGATCACGTCGACTTCGACGTTCGCAGAGGCGAGATCCACACCCTGCTCGGAGAGAACGGCGCCGGGAAGTCGACGCTGATGAAGATTCTCTACGGGCTCCATCAACCAGATGAGGGTCAGATCGTGATCGATGGAGAACCGGTCACGATCCACTCCCCCGCCGACGCCATAGCTCACGGCATCGGGATGATCCACCAGCACTTCATGCTGGTCGAGACGATCACCGTCGCAGAGAATGTGGCGCTCGGTCTCCCATCGTCGCGGGGGATGCTGATGGATCTCGAGGTGGTGTCGGAGCGCATCCATGAGCTTTCGGAGACCTACGGCATCAAGGTCGACCCGAGTGCGTATGTCTGGCAGCTGTCCGTCGGCGAACAGCAGCGGGTCGAGATCATCAAGGCCCTCTATCGCAACGCGGCCCTGCTTGCACTCGACGAACCGACCGCGGTGCTGACCCCCCAGGAAGTCGACGACCTCTTCGTCACCCTTCGAGCCATGGCCGCCGACGGCCACCCGCTCATCTTCATCTCCCACAAACTGCACGAGGTGCTCGACATCAGCGATCGCATCACCGTGCTGCGGAATGGACGAAAGATGGGGACCGTACCTGCGCAAGGAGCCACCAGGGCCAGCCTCGCTCGGATGATGGTGGGGCGCGAGGTGGTCCTCGAACGCGACCGCAAACCCGCCACCATCGGCGCTCCTCGCCTCGAGGTCAGGGAACTCAAGGCGCTGAACGACCGGGGGCTCGAAGCACTCCGGGGGATCGATCTGGAGGTCCGCTCGGGAGAGATCCTGGCGATCGCCGGAGTCTCAGGAAACGGTCAGCGGGAACTGGCACAGGTGATCGCCGGTCTCAGGCCCCCCACAGAGGGAAGTGTCCTGTTGGACGGTACCGACGTCAGTCGCTGGGAACCGCGAAAGCGCCGCGACGCCGGCCTCGCCTACATACCGGAGAAGCGGATGCGTGACGCAGCCATCCAGCAGTTCACCGTCGCAGAGAATCTCATGCTGCACGACTACGACAGACCCCCTTTCGCGCGAGCAGGGTTTCTCGACTTCGGGCAGATCGAACGACACTGCGAGCAACTGATCGAAGATTTCCGTGTGAAGACGCCAACTCAGGCGACCCCCCTGCGAGCGCTGTCCGGCGGCAACATCCAGAAGATGGTCCTGGCCAGAGAACTGTCGGGAAACCCGAAGGTGCTGATTGCGGCCCAACCGACACGGGGGGTGGACATCGGCGCCACCGAATACATCCACCAACGCCTTCTCGACCAGCGTTTCATTCACGAGAAGCTCCTGAGCCAGCGAAAAGCAGGAACGGCGACACTGCTCATCTCTGAGGATCTCGACGAAATCCTGGCCCTCGCCGATCGGATCGCCGTGATCTACGAGGGGACGATCATGGGCATCCTCGATCGCGACGACGCCACGGTGGAGCAGCTCGGTTTGATGATGGCCGGCGTCACCGAATAGGACCGTTCTTGTGACGCTCGACGCGGATAGTCCGAGCGAAGCGTCACGAGAAGGTTGGTGCTTCGATCCGACCGCCGGCCTCCGAGCGTGCCGACGGCAGATGCTGCATCGATGTCTCCAGACCTTCCAGAATCGTGAACATCGTGGCCGCCTCGAAGAGCGTGAGCACCGTGCCGGCCGACCCTGAGGCATCGAGCACCGAGAACGTCTCCGGATCGAGCGTCGCCGACCCTTCAGGTCCGCGATAGGAGACGGAACCGTTGAGATCGATCCGGTGCGTGGCGCCGTCGAATCTTCCCTCCATCGAACGAACCCCGTCGGCCTCGAACAACATGAAGGCGTTGTTCGCCTGTGCGAGGAAGTCATCTCTGTTGAGGTACAACCGCGGCTTGTCCCGATAAGGCTCACCCGCGGTGGGACAGAAGGTGACGCAGTTGCCGCACTCGTTACAGAAGTCGGTCAGTACGGCGATCTGGTATTCCTGATCGACCGACAACGTCGACCCGGGGCTGACATGCGTGGCGCCATCCTCGAACGACACCTTCGACAGTTCGAACGACCTCGGCTTCGTCGCATAGGTCATCAGCGCCATGTTCGGACACACTCCGACGCAGATGCTGCAGTACAGGTCGCAGTCCAGACAGCGCGAAGCCTCCGCTTTCGCCTCCTCGACCGTGTACGGGTAGGTCGATACGGCGAAGTTCTTCCTCTCTGCGACGGGCACGTGGGTGATGGGAACCCGAAACTCTCGGTGGGCTTTGCGCACCTGGAGGTCCGCCACGTCGAACTCGGGCAAGGCACGCGGCTTGGGAGCGACCGCACCTCCCTGTCTGGCGATGATGGCCGCGGCCGCCGCTTTCCCGTCCGCGGCTGCCTTGACGATCGATGCGGGTCCCGAAGCTGCGACGTCCCCCGTCGCGAAGACTCCGGCTACCGACGTCTCCATCGAGAACGGATCCACCGCCAGGTAGCCGCGGTCTGTCAACTGAGGCTGCTCATCGCCAAAGAAGTCGATGAGCGTGTGTTGACTGATCGCAAGGATGAGCATGTCGAACGGAAGCTCGAACTCGGAGCCTTCGATCGTGTGGGGGATCTTGCGCCCTGAGGCGTCCCTGTCGCCCCGGTACTCGTTGCGAACACAGATGAGTCCGACAAGGGAACCATCCTCGATGTGCAGAGCGGCCGGACTCGCCAGTTCCTCGATGGCGATGCCTTCTTCTCGGAGGGCATGAATCTCCTCGCGGTCGGCGGGCATCTGATCGATGGTCCGCCGGTACACAACCGTCACCTGATCGGCGCCGAGACGCCACGCCGTCCGGGCGCAGTCCATGGCGGTGTCTCCTGCACCGATGACGGCGACTCGCTTGCCGACCGGCACCGGGTGACCTTCTCTTGCCGCTCTCAAGAAGTGCAGGGCGTCCATCACGCCATCGGCATCCTCACCGGCGAGACCGAGTTTCTTTCCGATCTGCGCACCGGTGCCCACGATGATGTACCGGTAGCCCTGTCGGCGCAGGTCGGCAATCGCGAAGTGCTTGCCTGCAGTTTGCCCGTAGCGGATTTCGACCCCGAGCGATTCGAGGACGCGCAGATCCTTGTCGATCTCCGGCTGCGGCAGCCGGTATTCGGGAATCGCTCCTGCGACCATGCCGCCCGGATACTGATGATGCTCGAAGATCGTCACCGAGTACCCGGCCATCGCCAGGAGTTGCGCTGCCGAAATGCCAGCCGGCCCCGCACCAATGATCGCAACCGGTATCCCGTTCGGTGGGGCTTGGGGCACCAGATCGGGATCTGCCTCGTGCTCCATGATGAACCGCTTCATGTCGCGGATCGCCAGCGGTTCGTCGTAGTGGGTTCGAATGCACGTGTGCTCGCAGAGGTGGTCGCACACCTGACCGAGAATCGTCGGGATGGGATTGTCCTGGCGGGT
>CBEVHI010000002.1:0-38412 GCA_965549635.1 uncultured bacterium
CGGGCTCGGAGAGCAGGATTTGGCTGACCGTCTGTAACGCAACGCGATGCGGGGCGACTTGACTGGCAGGCCGCTCTCGGGGATTCCAGCCCCCCCGCAGTTCGGTCGAGGCCCTTGCCGCGATGAGGCTCCGGGAAGCCGGGGCTTCTTCGCGTCTGGTGCCGTCGCCGCTGGTCGCACCCAAACAGGACAGCGGCGCCTGGTGCTGTTCATGATCTCTCGGCTACCCGCCCACCACGAAAGGGATGCCAATCGCGCGAACGGTGAGCGAATCCGCCGCGGTTGAGGTATCGTTGGCACAGAGGAGAGCACATGTTCGAAGCCGTCGAGTACATCGAAGAAGAAGTCGACGGGCTGCCGACGGGCGTGTCGCTCGAGCGGTCGCTCGGGACGTTTCCTACCGAGAAGGAGGCGGTCGCCGCCGCCAGGGAGGCTCGAGACGCCTATCAGGGTCGCCACGAGTACGCGTGGTGGATCGCCCGGCGTCAAGGAGAACGAGTCGCCCTCTGGATCGCCGACTCGCGAAGCGGTCGGGAGTTCGTCATGGACCTGTCCAAGGAGCGAATCGTCGACCTCCCGTGACGGATCTCGCCACCGCGAAATCCACTGGATCTCGAGTGCCTTGCTGTACCGTGACGCCGCGGAACGGAGAAGGGGCAGTCAGGAGACTGCCATGTTCGAAGCGATCGAGTACGTCGAGGAAGAGGCCGCGGGTGTGCCGACCGGCTCCGTCGGTCAGCGGACTCTGGGGGCGTTCTTCACTGAAACGGAAGCCGTTCTCACCGCCCGCGCGGCCCGCGCTGCACATCGTGGCCGCAGCGAGTACGCCTGGTGGGTCGTTCGTCGCGAGGGAGAGCAGCTCGCCTCCTGGATCGCAGACTCACGAAGCGGCCGCGAGTTCGTCGTCGATGTCACCAGAGAGCGGGTTGTCGATCTCGTCTGACGGCGCAGCCCGATGATCGCTGCCTTTCACTCCGTGTGGGGCTGGGTCGTGGTGGGGGTCGACCTTGCCGTGGGCCTCTACGGCATCGGACTGACGGTCTTCAAGCGAGATCTCGGGCCGCTATTTCGCGCGGCGATGGCCATCGCAATCTCCGCGTCGGTCGTCCAGGTCGCCGCAGGTCTGATGCTGTACGCGTTCGGAGAGCGCCCCGGAGGATTCCACCTGTTCTATGGGGTGCTGATGCTCGTGGCGGTGACGTTCGCGTATGTCTATCGATCCGAGTTGAACAAGAAGCGAGCGGCGCTGCGCTGGGGTCTGTTTGCTCTCTTCCTCATGGGTCTGGGGCTGAGAGCGATCACCACGTTCGCCGGGTAACGCCGGTGCGCACAGGGAGTACCAATAGGGAGTCTGAAGAGGTGGAGAGATGTTGCTGGCAAGAAAACGGTTCCTGATCACCGGCGTGCTGACCGACGATTCGATCGCCTGGCATGCAGCTCGGATAGCACAAGAAGAGGGTGCCGAGGTGCTGCTGACCGGCTTCGGACGAGGGCTGCGACTGACGCAGCGCTCGGCCCGCCGCCTCCCCAGCCCTCCGGACGTCATCGAACTCGACATCAACGACCCTGCCCATGTCCAGGGCCTGACCGATGACATAGTGCAGCGCTGGGGAAGCCTCGATGGAGCGCTCCACGCCATAGCCTTCGCGCCCGAGGACGCGCTCGGCGGCAACTTCTTGACGACACCGCCCGAGAGTGCCCAGACGGCGTTCATGACTTCGGCGTTCTCCTTCAAGACGCTCGCCGCCGCACTCGCCCCACTGATGTCGTCGGGGGGCTCGCTCGTGACGCTCGACTTCGACAACCGGCAGGCGTGGCCGGCCTACGACTGGATGGGAGTCGCCAAAGCTGCTCTCGAGTCGGTGACGCGCTATCTCGCTCGAGACCTCGGGGCCTCCGCAATCCGGGTGAACGCGGTGGCCGCCGGGCCGCTTGGTACGGTTGCGGCACGGTCCATTCCCGGATTCGCCAGATTCGACGACGTCTGGGCCGAGCGGGCCCCGCTGCGATGGGACGTGGCCGATCCTTCGCCGGTGGCGCGTATGGTGTGCCTCCTGCTGTCGGATTGGACCAAGATGACGACCGGCGAGCTCATCCATGTCGACGGCGGATTCCACGCCATCGCGGCTGGGAGCTCGGACTAGTGGTGTGTCGCTCAATCAGTGTCAGGGCGTCTCCGAGCCGGAGAGACCCGACCATCACTTGGGCGACGGACCACTAGGACGGCTCGGCTGAGCGTCGCGCCGAAGGGGTGTTGGGTGGTGCCTTCGGCAGCCATACCTCGAAAGTGGCTCCGCCACCCGGCGTGTCCTTGACTCTGACCGTTCCGCCGATCACTGCGACCAGACCCCGAACGATGGCAAGACCCAAACCCGTTCCGCCCTGCTTGCGGGTCGATGTTGGTCCAAGCTGAGTGAACCGCTCGAAGATCTGGTCTCGCATCTCCGCAGGGATGCCTGGCCCGTGATCTACCACCGCCAGCGTTGCCGATCCCGGTTCTTCGGTGGCGGTCACCTGGACAGGGCTGTTCCCGGCGTGACGGAGCGCGTTCTCGACCAGGTTGATCACGATCCGCTGGAGGTGATCGGGGTCGGCGTGCAAGCTGATCGGTGGGACATCGACTTCAACTCGGCCGGCGTCGGGAATGTCTGCGACAGCGGAAGTGACGAGTGCCTCGAGGTCGACGGGTTCGGAGCGGGTGGGAAGCGCCTTCCCCTCGATACGGGAGACGATCAGGAGATCTTCGATCAGTCGCCGTAGCCGGTCTGCCTGGGAGCGCGCGGAATCGAGTAGGTCTTTGGCCATGTCATTGGCGGGCATGAGCTCTGGACGGGTCAGCGTCGCCAGAGAACCGATGATCGATGTGAGCGGCGTGCGCAGCTCGTGGCTGACCACGGACACGAAGTCGGTCTTCATCGTCGCCAGTTCCTCCATCTTCCTACTGGTCTGGGCCGCCTCTTCGATCCGCTCGAGCTGGGCGATCGCCAGAGCCGTAGGAGTCGAGAGCGAAACCAGCGTCTCTAGATCGTCCTGGGTGAAACGGCCATCCGCCTTATCGGCGAGGACCATGACCCCTAGTGTGCGATCTTCGACTTTCATCGGGGCGGCGATCGCGTTGTGTACGCCGAGCTCACCAAGGAGGCCATGGATGTCGGGGTCTCTGTCGATGTTCTCGAAGATCGTTGGAACACCTGACATGTAGACCCGTTCCAGGTCGCCGGCGTTGCGAAGCGGAATCCTGTACTCGTCCACTTCCAGCGCATTGCCCACTGTCCAGATCGGACTCATGACGTTGAGGAACGGTCGGTACGGGTCCCGGAGAGCGAGCACCCCGACCTGGGCGTGGAGGTACTCGCCGATTCGTCCCACCAGCACCGGGAGCGCCTCTCCGACCGTCTCGGCAGCCGAGGTCGCCGTCGACACCTCATACAGCCTTGCCATGTCGGACTCTCGAGCTCCCAGGATCTCGAGACGCTCTGTCGCCAGACGGCTCTCTCTGCGAAAGCCGCGAGTCAGGGCGCCGACGGCCAACGCCACAGCGCCAACTGCGACGAGAGGGACGATGACATCCGCCGGCTGGTCGCCGTTGGTCCAGGCTACGGCCAGATAGGAGGCACCAGCCAGAGTGCTGATGACGATATGCGAGGCGAGTCCCATCATGACGGCCGAGAGAGCGACGACCGCCAGATCTGCTGCGAGGACTGCCGACTGCATTTCGGGGATGGTGCCTGCTGCGGTCAAGCCGGCGACGACGATGGCGAAGAGCAGCCAGAGCAGGAGTCTGCCGATCCACCGATGGATCAGCCGTGTCCACTGCAGCGCTGCGAGGAGGACGATCGCGACCAGAATGAGTGCAGCCGGGCCCCACAGTCGCACGTCGCCGGCAACACCGTTGAGATACGCGGTGACGACGACGGCAATGATGAGCATCGTCAGGATGCGCATACCCAGTGTCGCCGTCCTTGTCCTGGAGTCAGGCCGCTGCACGTCGCCCATGGCGTCCAGTATGGTCGGCGTCGGCGATGATGAGGGGTAATCTCACGCCGAAGCAAACCAGGGTGGGACCGTGGCGTTGACAACGATGGCCGGCTTGTTCGGTGAGCGCTACGGACAAGGCCCGCTCCGGTACGTGGCCCTCCACGGGTGGGGGAGGGATCACACCGACTTCTCGAAGGCTCTCGATGGCGTGCCCGCCATTGCCCTGGATCTCCCCGGCTTTGGAGCCACGCCGACTCCTCCGACCGCCACGGGGACGGCCGAGTACGCGCAGGCGATCGTGCCGGTGATCGAGTCGCTTCCGGCGGCGCCAGTCCTGATCGGGCACTCGTTCGGTGGCCGCCTGGCCTTGCACCTGGCGACGAAAGGCCTCGCCTCCGGGTTGGTGTTGATTGGTGTTCCCCTCCTGCGACTCGGTGAGCAGCGACGGCCACCGATGGGATATCGGCTGCGGAAGGCCCTGCGCTTCGTGCTCGGGGAGGAGGGAGTGGAGCGGGCCAGGCACCGCTATGGCTCCGCCGACTATCGGGCCGCGAGCGGCGTCATGCGCGACATCCTGGTTGCAGCGGTGAACGAGAGCTACGAGGAGCTCCTGCCCCAGGTTGGCTGTCCGACCGAGCTCGTGTGGGGGAGTGAGGATGGCGAGGTGCCGATCGAGGTCGCACGGGCCGCGATCGAGCTGATCCCCGATGCACGCTTGACGGTCGTTCCCAGTGTGGGGCACCACGTGCTGCTGGCTGCACCGGAGGCGGTCAGGGAGATTCTCGCGAGGATGCCATGATCGACGCCGCCGTCCTCTTCTCGGCGCTCGTGGCGTCGGCGATTGCGGCGATTCGATGGCTCCGTGTGGCACAGAGGGAGCACTACCTCCCGGGATCGGTTGGCAGATTCGCGGCACGATGGTGGAAGAGCCGAGGTGTCAACCTCGTGGGTCTGGCGCTCGCGATCGGCGGGGCGGTCGCCTCGGTCTGGTTCCGTCCACTGGGCTTGGTGACGGTCCTGGTGGTGCTCGCCGGTCCGTGGGGACTGGGGCTTCGGGGGCGCACGTCGCCGCTTGCGTGGACACCGCGATTGCGGCGTGTGGCCGGTGTTTCGGCCTTCCTGGTGGCGGTACTCTCGATCGCGACGAAGTCGGCCCCGATCGCCGTCTTCGTGACTTTGGCGCTGCCCCTGCTCGTCGACGGCGCACTGGCGATCCTGTGGCCGCTGGAATCGAGATGGAGTGCCCGGTTCGTGCGTGACGCCTCGCGTCGGCTTGCGGCGGTCGCCCCCGTTGTCGTGGCGATCACCGGTTCGTTCGGCAAGACGTCCACGAAGACCTACGCGGGCCGGATGCTGCAGCGACGCCGTGAGACGGTCGTCAGCCCGGCGAGTTTCAACAACCGCCTCGGGCTGGCCCGATCGATCAACGAACAGCTGGCGTCGGGGACGGAGGTCTTCGTCGCCGAGATGGGGACGTACCGTCGTGGCGAGATCAGGGAGCTGTGCTCCTGGATCCCACCGACCGTGTCGGTGATCACCGGGATCGGTCCTGTCCATCTCGAGCGTTTCGGGACGCTGGACGAGGTCGCTGCCGCAAAGGCGGAGATCGTCGACGATGCAGCATCGCTTGTGCTCAACGTGGACTACCCCCGGCTTGCCGCCCTCGCGACGGCAGAAGAGAGCCGCAGGCAGGTGATCCGTTGCTCGGTCGTATCACCGAGCGCCGACGTGTTCATCGGTCCGGACGCCCAGGTAAGGGTCCACGGCCGTGTGATCGGCGCGATCGAAACCGGTGAGGGATTCCCCGGGAACGTCGCGTGCGCCATTGGCGTACTGATCTCCCTCGGGATGACACCGGATGCCCAGGATCTCGCCACCATGGAACGGCCGCTTCATCGCCAGCAGATCGCGACGGCAGCTTCAGGTGCGATCGTGATCGATGACACCTACAACGCCAATCCGGCGGGTGCGCAGGCGGCTCTGGCAGCACTCGACCGGCACGCGTCGGACGGGTCGCGGCGAGTCATCGTCACTCCCGGGATCGTCGAGCTGGGTCGCGACCAGTACGCGGAGAACGTCGAACTGGCCGCCCGAGCGGCGCAGACGGCGACCGACATCGTGATCGTGGGTCGCACCAATCGCAAGGCCCTGCTGGAAGGATCGCGACGAGCGAGGTCGGTTAAGGTTGTCGACTCTCGCGAAGAAGCGGTTGCCTGGGTGCGGGGAACACTTGGCCCCGGCGACGTGGTCCTCTACGAGAACGATCTACCCGACCACTATCCGTGAGGAGCGATCCGATGAGCAATCTGGCCGTCGTCTTTGGCGGACCCTCGCCCGAGCACGACATCAGCATCCTCACGGGCCTTCAGGCGAGCAGAACGCTCGCGGACGCCGGACGCAGCGACGTGATGGCGATCTACTGGGCGAAGAGCGGAGCATGGTTTGCGGTCGAGCCGACTCTGGAGGCAATCGACTTCGCCGACGGTGTTCCCCGACGTGCAAAGCCGCTGCGCTTCGTTGCGGAACCCGGTGCCGGATTCCTCGATAGAAGGAAACCCCTGGGGGTCGACGTCGTGGTGAATTGCTGTCACGGTGCCCCCGGGGAGGATGGGACGCTGCAAGGGTCCCTCGACCTCGCAGGGATCCGCTACACGGGTCCCGGCGCTGCCGGGTCGGCGCTCGGAATGGACAAGCTCGCCTTCGGCGCGGTCGTCCAGTCGGCCGGTTTGCGCTCCGTTCCCCGGATGCTGCTCGAATCGCAGGCCGACTGGGGCGAGTCTCCGCCGTTCATCGTCAAGCCCCGTTTCGGAGGCTCGTCGATCGGCATCCAGGTCGTCGACGGGATGGAGACGGCCCGTGCGCTCCTTGCCACATCGGCACATCTGAAGGACGGGGCCGTGATCGAACCGTTCATCGAGGGAAGTCGGGACTACAACATCGCCGTGCGCACCTATCCGGGTGTGCAGCTCAGTGCAATCGAGGCGCCGGTCAGAAGCGGTCCGGATGGTTCCATCTACAGCTACGAGCAGAAGTATCTGGGCGGCGGTGGCCTGGAAGGGTCGGCGAGGGAGATCCCTGCCGACCTCCCTGAAGAGATCGCTACCTACATTCGACATGCTGCAGCCGTCGTCGCGGGAGTGGTTGGTGTCCGGTCGGTGGCCCGGGTCGATTTCCTGGTTCGGGGAGACGATGTCTGGGTGAACGAGATCAACACGATTCCTGGCAGCCTGGCCGCCTACCTCTGGGTCGATCCCCCCCTGAGTCGCCAGACGCTGCTCATGGACATCGTCACCGAAGCCGAGAAACAGCCGATCCGACGGTTTACCACCATCGGATCGGACGGCACGGCGCTTCGCAACGCCGGCACGATCGCGGCCAAGCTCGGCTGAGCGGCGCTTACAGGTTGACGATCGGGCAGGTCAGCGTTCGAGTGATCCCTTCGATCGACTGGATTCGGGCAACCACGAGTTTGCCGAGCTGGTCGACGGTCTCGGCCGAAGCCTTGACGATGACGTCATACGGACCGGTCACATCATCGGCGTGCTCGACTCCGACGATGCGGCGTGCCTCGTCGGCGACATGTGCGGCCTTGCCCACCTCTGTCTGGATCAACACATACGCTTGGACCACCGGGACCTCCTCTGGGGTATGTGCTGTCGATCTTACCGCAGCGCCTCGGTGTGCGTGCCCCCGAATCTGCGGCGAGTCTGTCTCAGGTGCCTTCAGAACCGACGCGGAGACTCCGGGCTGTTGGGCTCCCGTCCACCACGTCGACATCGAACACGATCCGCTGACCCTGGCGGAGGGAGCGGAAGATGCTTCCTTCCAGTGACGACCCATCGAGGATCACCTCGGAACGGTCGGTGTCGGTGACGACGATGCCGAGACCTGTCGTGGAGTCGAAGAGTTTCACAACACCTTGCATGACGGCGAGTGTAGTGGTGGAGGCAGCCCCGGTCTGCAATCGGGACAGGGCCGTCTCAGGCCTTGGTGACCTTGCCGGCCTTCAGACAGGAGGTGCAGACACGAACCCGCTTGGTGTTGGAGCCGTGACGGACCCTGACGCGCTGGATGTTGGGAAGCCAGCGGCGACTGGAGCGTTTGTGCGAGAAGCTGACCTGCTTCCCGTACCAGGGCTCTTTTCCACAGATTTCACAGCGATAGGACACGGCATCTCCTCGGGCCGGTGAGCGAGGTTAGCACCACGTGCGATCTGCGTGGAATCGTATACTCGTCGGCGTTCATGCAATCCCGAGAGCACCTCACCGCCGATCACCTGAAGCGGGTCCTCACTCGATACCACGAGCGACTCGGTTACTACCGGGACGCGCTCAACAGGTTGAACGTCTACCCGGTACCCGATGGCGACACCGGGACCAACATGCAGCTCACGGTCAGCACCGTTGTCGACGAGATGGGCCCGGCGAACGGGATGGACGAGGTCATGAGCGCGCTGGCCCACGGATCGTTGATGGGTGCGCGAGGAAACAGCGGGGTCATCCTCGCTCAGATCCTGCGCGGCCTCTCCGACACGTTCCGGGAGGTCGAGCGGGTGGGCGTACCGGAGCTGGTCCGTGCTCTGGAGCGTGCCTCCGAAGCTGCGTATCAGGCAGTACTCCACCCGGTCGAAGGGACGATTCTGACCGTGCTCCGGGCCGCCGCCGATGCCGCGGTCGAGAGCGGCACCCGGGCCGGTGCCGACCTCGGCGCTCTCCTGGGAGGCGTCTACGCGCGAGCCGAACAGGCGCTCGAGGCGACGCCGACGCTTCTGCCCGTCCTGGAACGCGCCGGCGTCGTGGACGCAGGGGGAGCGGGGTTGCTGCTTCTGCTCGCCGCGTTTCTCGAAGAAGCGACCGGATCCGAAGTCGCTCTGCCCGAGCAGATCTTCTTCGCCACCCCCAGCACCGAGGTGGCAACCGAGGCGGTCACGGCCGAACGATACGAAGTGGTGATGATCCTCGAGGCACCCGACGAGCGAGTGGACGCATTCCGCACACAGTGGGGGAGGATTGGCGGGTCGATCGTCGTGATGGGGGGCGAAGGCAGATACAAGTGCCACATTCATACGGACCATCCCGCAGCAGCGATCGAAGCGGCCGTCCATCTCGAAGATGGACCTGTCGGTTCGTTCCATGATCTGAGCATCGTCGACCTCGCCGAGCAGACCGCCGAGCAGGCCTTCCATCTCGAAGGAGTAGCCGTCATCGCCATTGTTGCCGGGGAGGGTCTGGCTGCCCTGTTTCGCGGTCTGGGCGCTTCTGACGTCGTCTCCGGCGGCCAGACGATGAACCCGTCGACTTCCGAGCTGGTCGAGGCGGTGCAGCGCGCGCAGGCCCCATCCGTGGTGTTGCTGCCCAACAACAAGAACATCATTCCCGTAGCCCGGCAGGTCGATGCCCTCACCGACAAGAGGGTGCTTGTCGTTCCGACCCAGTCAGTGCAGCAGGGGGTTGCCGCCATGTTGGGCTTCCTGCCGGGGCAGGCGCCGGAGGCTGTCGTCGCTGCGATGCAAGCGGCTGCGGAGTCGGTGGTGACCGGGGAAGTCACCCGGGCCATCCGGGACGCCGATGTCGAGACAGGTCCGGTGCAAGCGGGAGACTGGCTCGGCATCGTCGAGGGCCTGATCAGGGCCTCGGGACGAGATCTCGCAGAGGTTCTGGTCGGGACCGTCGAGGCCATGGTGAGTGACGACACCGAGTTGGTGACCCTGTACATGGGAGACGGGGCAACCCCGGCGGCGACCCGGGCCGCCCTGACCCGCATGGAGGCCATCCGGCCCGACGTCGAGGTCGAGATCGAAGAAGGAGGGCAGCCGCTCTACCCCTATCTGATCTCAGCAGAGTGAGCAGCCTGGCACACCTCTCCGACGTTCCGGTGGAGCGGGTCAAGCTGCTCTCGGGTCGGCGAGGCGAGAAGCTGCGAAAGGCGGGGATCGGTAGCGTCGCCGATCTCCTGCAGCATGTCCCTCGCAGATACATCGATCGCTCCAGGATCGAACCGATTGCCAAGGTGCCGGTTGGTCGGGAGGTCACGATCATCGGAGAAGTGCGGAGCGTCTCCACCCGCCAGCCCAGACGAAACCTGGCGATCACCGAAGCGGTCGTTGCGGACGAGAGCGCACGAATCAAGGTGGTGTGGTTCAACCAGCGATTCCGGGAGCGTCAGCTGTCGGTCGGCGCCGAAGTGGCACTCTCGGGCAAAGTCGAGTCCTTCCGCGGCGGGATCCAGATGAAGAGTCCGGACGTCGACTTGATGAGGTCGGCTTCCGAGAGCCTGGTGACCGGCAGAGTGGTGCCGGTCTACTCGACGGTGGGAGGCGTTTCTTCCGGGTACGTCCGCAGGGCGATGCACAACGCGCTCGGCAGGGCGAGACCGATTGAAGATCCGATGCCGGAGCCGATCCTCGAAAGGCTCGGTCTGGTCGACCGTGACCGGGCATTCGCCGACATCCACTTTCCCGAGACGCCGGAAGTCATCACGGCGGCTCGCCGGCGCCTCGTGTTTGACGAACTCTTCCGCCTCGAGGTGGCGCTCGCTCTCTCGAAGAGAAAGATGATCGAGGATGCGGTTGGCATCGCTCACGAGTCTGGCAGACAGCTCCTCGACGGATTCATCGGTGGACTCCCGTTCGCCTTGACCGGCGCGCAGTCGAAAGTGATCGACGAAATCAGAGCGGACATGCGAGCCCCGCATCCGATGCATCGCCTGTTGCTCGGCGAGGTCGGATCCGGCAAGACGGTCGTGGCGGTCTCCGCCCTCCTGACCGGCGTCGCCGGAGGGTATCAGGGTGCGGTCATGGCGCCGACGGAGGTTCTCGCTGTTCAGCACTATCTCTCCATCTCGGCACTCTTCGAAGGTGCCGGTCTGGCTCCTCCCCCCGACGACACCCCCAACCTGTTCACCGGTGAAGGGGACGGCGTACGGCTGGCGCTGCTGACGTCCGCCAACGCTGAGGTGAACTTCCGGCCGAGCGTCACCCGCGACGAGCTCCTTGGGCTGGTTGCCGAGGGTGAGGTCGATGTGGTCGTTGGCACCCATGCGCTCATCCAGGAAGGCGTCCGGTTCGCGTCGCTGGGAATCGCCGTGATCGACGAGCAGCATCGGTTCGGAGTCCATCAGCGGGTGCAACTGAAGGAGAAGGCCGAGGACGTCGACCCTGACCTGCTGATCATGACCGCAACCCCCATTCCTCGGACGCTGTCGATGACGTTGTACGGGGACCTCGATGTGTCCCTCCTCGACGAGATGCCGCCCGGCAGGCCGCAGGTGACCACGGTGGCGGTCACTCCGGAGATGCTTCCCGACGTCTACGAACGTGTCCGCAGCGAGGCCGCCAAAGGACGGCAGACTTTCGTCGTCTGTCCTCTCGTTGAGGACAGCCCGAAGGTGCAGGCGGCATCGGCGACCGCCGAATACCAACGACTCCAAGGGGTCTTTCCCGATCTGCGCATCGGATTGCTGCACGGACAGCTGCGATCGGCGGACAAGCACGCCGTCATGCAGTCGCTCCGAGAAGGTGCGTTGGATCTTCTCGTGACCACGACCGTCATCGAGGTGGGGATCGATATCCCCAACTCGACGGTGATGATCATCGAGGACGCCGACCGGTTCGGTTTGAGCCAGCTTCACCAGCTTCGGGGTAGGCTCGCCCGCCACACAGGGCCCAATTGGTGCTACCTGGTTGCCGACCCTTCGACCGACGAGGGGAGGGAGCGAATCGGAGCCATGGTGGCAACCGACGACGGCTTCGAACTCGCGGAAGTCGACCTGCGGATACGGGGTCAGGGAACCGTGTTCGGCGCGCACCAGTCCGGAGTGTCCGATCTTCGCCTCTCGGACATCCTGCGGGACGCGGAGGAACTCGTGGCAGCAAGACGCGAGGCGTTCGCGCTCGTGGAACAGGACCCGGAGCTCGCCCGGCACCAAGCGGTGCGCGCCGAGGTGAGGGCGCTGCTGGCAGACACGACAGAATGGTTGTTTCGATCGTGAGAATCATCGCCGGACGAGCGAAAGGCCGACGCCTGAGGGGACCTTCCGGACTGGGAACACGCCCGATGACGGATCGTGCCAGAGAAGCGCTGTTCTCCTCGCTCGGAGAGCGGGTCGTCGGCGCCAGAGTGCTCGATCTGTTTGCCGGCACCGGTTCCATTGGTTTGGAGGCGTTGAGCCGCGGTGCTTCCACCGTCATCTTCGTGGAACGAGACCGAGCCGCACTGGCAGTCCTGCGTCACAACATCGCTGCCGTCGGGTTGGGGGGAACCGTATGGGCGGGGGACGTCGAACGTTTCCTTCGTGATGCGACCGCTGACGCGGATCTCGTATTCGTTGACCCCCCCTATGCGTTGTCGCTAGCGTTGACCGAGAAGCTGCTGTTCGAGTTGGTCCCGAGGCTCACTGCCCGGGCGGAAATCATTCTCCACCGAAGGGCGGGAGAGAGGCCTCCGGCGGTCGAAGGCCTGACGCAGATCGACCGTCGCAGATACGGTGACACCGTGCTGTGGCGCCTGAGGAAGAAGGAGGAAGAGGCGTGACGGTCGCTCTGATCCCCGGGAGCTTTGACCCTCCCACCAACGGACACCTCGACGTCATCAGGCGTTGCCTCGGGGTCTTCGGTGAAGTCGTGATCGCGGTCGTTGCGAACCCATCGAAGACGCCGCTGTTCTCGGCAGAAGAGCGAGTTTCGATGCTCGCCGAGATCTACGCCACTGAGCGTGTCGATGTGCAGAGCTTCGATGGACTCCTGGTCGACTTCGCTCGCTCCCGCGGGGTCGACGTCATTGTCAAAGGTCTTCGGGCTGTCACCGACTTCGAGTACGAGCTACAGATGGCACAGATGAACGAGAGCCTGGCCGGTATCAGCACACTGTTCCTTCCGACCGCCCCCGTGTACGGGTTTCTGTCCTCATCACTGGTCAAGGAGGTGGCGCGTTTCGGCGGCTCGGTCGACGAACTCGTACCGTCCATCGTGAACGATGCACTGAAGGGGAGGTATGGCGATGACTGAAGGAGCGGAACACATCCCCGAGGTCGGAGAGCTTGCCGACCTGCTCGATCGAATCGAGACAGCAGTCCGAGACGCAAAGGCCATTCCCTTGTCGGGCAGCGTGCGGGTCGATCGTGAGGAGCTGCTGGAGATGATCGGGCAGCTGCGGGCGGCTCTTCCCGAAGAGCTCCGTGCGGCACGCTGGATGGTCAGAGAGCGGGAAGCGTTCATTGCAAGGACGAATGAGCGCGCCAAGTCGATCGTCGACAAGGCGACGGCGAAAGCGAGCGAGATGGTGAGCGAGTCGCGGGTGCTCGCTGAGGCCGTTGAGGAAGCGAACGCCCTGGTGCGCAGGGCAGAGGGTGAGGCGAGGAGAATCCGTCTCGAGGCCGAGGACCTCGCCGACGATCGGCTCGAGCAGATCGAGATCCTGTTTCGCAATCTTCTCGGGCAGATCAGAGGGGTGCGCTCGCAGTATCATGAGGCCCGTCCTCCGGCCCCGCCTGTCCCCGAATAGCCTGGCACCAACATGTCCGAATTCACTGTCAACGTCTCCGACTTGCTCGGCCATCCCGGCTCCCGTAGGCAGATCGTGCTCGACGGTCTCCTGGACATCGATCTCGACCTTGCGTCCGTGAGTGGGCCGGTTCACATGGAAGGGAGACTCGACGCGACGATCGACGAGGTCGTCGCGCGGGGCAGCCTCGCGTTCACGGCGACGTTGCGATGCAATCGATGTCTGACCGAGTGGGAGCAACCGATGGAGGTCGACTTCCTCGACGTCTTCGCCCACCAGCCGATCGATGGGGACACCATCATCGAGCGGAACGGCTCGCTCGATCTCGAACAGACCTTTCGAGACGAGGTCTCGCTCGCTCTTCCGGTGGTTCCCCTCTGTGGGGAGGACTGCCTCGGACTTTGCCCAACGTGCGGAACCGACTTGAATACGAATCCCTGTTCCGGGCACACCGATGAGAGCGCGTCTCCCTTCGGCGCCCTCCGACATCTCCTGGAACGTTGAGAGGAGCCCCCAGTGGCTGTACCCAAGAAGAAAATGTCGCGGTCTCGCACCAGACGCCGCAAGGCCGGCTGGAAGCTCAGCCGCCCGCGTATGTCGACGTGCCCACAGTGCCACGCGCCCAAGTTGCCCCATCGGGCCTGCCCGAACTGCGGAACCTACCGGGGTCACGAGGTCACCGCCGGATCCGAGTGACGTGATAGCCCTCGACGCAATGGGGGGCGACCATGCACCTCGCGAAACTGTCGCCGGGGCCGCCGAGGCAGCCCGGAGAGGCGTCGACGTCGTCCTCGTCGGAGATCCTGCCCGCCTGGAGTCCGCTTGCGCAGAACTCGACGTCGACCTGCCCATCGTTGGTGCGAGCCAGGTCGTCGAGATGGGCGAGGACCCTGCGTCGTCGATCCGGGAGAAGACCGACGCATCGATCAGCGTGGCAGCGAGACTGGTGCGCACCGGTGAAGCGGACGGTCTCGTGTCCGCCGGCTCGACCGGTGCAGCACTTGCAGCAGCGGCAGTCATCATCGGCAGGATCCCCGGCGTTCTGAGACCGGCCATCGCCACCGTCATACCGTCGACACCGCCTGTCGTACTCATCGACTCGGGGGCGAATCCGAGCGTGTCACCTCAGCACCTCGTTCAGTTCGGCATCATGGGCTCGGTGGTGTCGGAGCTCGTACTCGGCCAGGCCGATCCTTCCATCGGGCTCCTGTCGATCGGCCAGGAGAGAGGCAAGGGGAGAGACCTGGAGAGGCAGGCCACTCCGCTGCTCGAGGAAGCATTTCCCCGCTTCATCGGCAACGTCGAAGGGCGGGACATCACCACCGGACAGGTCAACGTCGTTGTCTCGGACGGCTTCACCGGCAACGTTGCGCTCAAGACGATCGAAGGCACGGTCCGCTGGGTTGCCTCCCTGGCTGCGATGGCGGCGGCGCCGCTTCCCCCCGAGGTGCTGTCCGGGATCGACTACGAGAGCACCGGCGGAGCCCACCTGGTAGGAACCCGGGGCGTGGTCGTCATTGCTCACGGTTCATCGTCGAGAGTGTCCATTGCCAACGCCCTCACGGCGGCAGCTCGCCATGCGGACTCCGGCATGGTCGAAGCGATAGGCCGGCGCATCGCATGACACCGATCGAAGCTGAACTTGGACACCGCTTTCGCAACCGGACGCTGCTGGAAACGGCGTTGACCCACCGGTCGTATTCGGCCGAACACATTGGAGTAGAGCACAACGAGAGGATGGAGTTCCTGGGCGACGCCGTTCTCGGTCTCGTGATGACGGATCTGCTCTTCGAACGGTTCACCAACATGCGGGAGGGCCAGATGGCCAAACTGCGCGCTTCGCTGGTCAGCAGGCCGGCGCTGGCGAAGGTGGCCCGGGCAATCGGACTCGGCGGGGGACTCCGCATCGGACGCGGGGAGGAGGTCTCCGACGGCAGGGGAAAGGAGTCGATCCTCGCCGATGCGATGGAGGCGGTTCTGGCAGCCGTCTACCTCGACGCCGGGCTGGCCGAAGCGCGCGCGGTGATCGTTCGGCACTGGGCGACCGACATCACCGAACGCGCCGTCGCACCGGGTGGAAAGGACTACAAGACCCGTCTGCAGGAAGTCCTCGCCAAAGCGCAGCTCGAACCTTCCTACGTGGTGAAGGGCGAAGGGCCCGATCACGAACGGATGTTCCTGGCTTCGGTGCTGATCGGCGGAGCGGAGTACGGTCGCGGCACGGGCGGTTCGAAGAAGGAAGCACAGCAGCAGGCCGCCAAGGCCGCCTTGGAGCGGATGGCCGACGTGGACAACGATGCCGGAGCTTCCTGAAGTCGAGTCGGTGCGTCGTGTTCTCGCCGCCGAGATCGCGGGGCGAACCGCCACTGCCGCAGGAGTGACACATCCGAGGATGTTGCGCCGCCAACCGACGGGGACGAACTTCGGCGAGCGTCTCATCGGGCGGCGTGTCGAACGTGTCGATCGTCGGGGCAAGTTCCTGTTTTCTCGGATCGACGGCGGATCGACATGGATCGTGCATCTGGGCATGTCAGGACGTGTCCGGCTCACCGATCCGCTTTCCGAAGTCGAGCAGCACACCCACGTGAGGGTTCGCTTCGGTGATCAGGAGGTTCGTGTCGTCGATCCTCGAACGTTCGGGTTCACAGCTGTGGTCACTGCCGCCGAGCTCGACAACCTGCTCGAAGAGCGAGTCGGGAGAGATGCACTCCTCGATCTGCCCGACCCGGAAGCGCTGTCCGGCTGGCTGCGGGGGAGGAGTGCTCCCATCAAGGCGCTCCTTCTCGACCAACGGTTCATCTCTGGGCTCGGCAACATCTACACCGACGAGATTCTCTTCCGCGCCGGGATCCGGGGCGTGCGGGCGGGAGGGTCGCTGAGCAGAAGTGAGATCGAGCATCTGCACGCTGCGGTGCGGCCCGTGCTCGAAGAGGCACTTCGGGATGGTGGCACGACTCTGGACGACCTGGCATACCTGCTCCCCGATGGTCGGGCGGCGAGCCACGTTGCCAGGCTGGCGGTCTACGGAAGATACGGCAGGTCTTGCGGAACGTGCGACAGCACGATCCGTCGGGCTCGGGTCGCAGGGCGAACGACATGTTGGTGTCCAACATGCCAGACGTGACGAGGGTCAGGGTCGTTGTCGGCGGGAGAGTTCAGGGGGTCGGATTCCGCTACGCCACATACCAGCGAGCTGTGTCGATGGGCATCGCAGGATGGGTCCGCAACCTTCCTTCCGGCGAGGTCGAGGTCGAGGCGCAGGCCGCGCCCGGCGACATCGACGACTTCGTGGCATGGCTGAGAGTCGGACCGCGATCAGCCATCGTCAGAACGGTGCATGTCGAGCGTACGCTTGTCGACCCTGCGTTGGATGTGTTCTCGATTCGATGACCTGCCGTCGAGCTGTGATAGCCTCATTTGGCCAAATCACAAGGGTGTCATTCAGTGTATGTGAAGTCATTGCGCCTCGTCGGGTTCAAATCGTTCGCAGACCGGACGCGCCTCGAGTTCGAACCAGGGGTGACGGTCGTCGTGGGGCCGAATGGCTCCGGCAAGTCGAACCTCGTCGACGCCATCGCCTGGGTCATGGGAACCCAGTCGACGCGATCGCTGCGCACGGCCCGTATGGAGGACGTGATCTTCGCGGGCACCGCGACCCGCCCGGCTTTTGGGCGTGCCGAGGTCACACTGGTCATCGACAACAGCTCCCGGACGATGCCGCTCGATCTCGAAGAGATCTCGATCACGAGACGGCTCTACCGCGACGGTTCCAGTGACTACCAGATCAACGGCGTGGACTGCAGACTCCTCGACATCCAGGAACTGCTGTCCGACGGAGGAGTCGGCCGGCACCAGCATCTCATCGTCGGTCAGGGCAGAATCGATGATCTTCTGAACGCAAAGGCAGTCGACCATCGGGCCGTCATCGAAGAAGCTGCCGGGATCCTGAAGCATCGACTCAGAAAGGAACGGTCCCTGCGCAGGCTCGAGCGTACGGACGGCGACGTCGTCCGCCTGGAGGACACTCTCCGTGAGCTGAAACGTCGCCTGCGCCCTCTCAAACGGCAGGCCAGATTCGCGGATCGATACGACGACCTCCGCCGCGAGGTTCAGGCGCTGCGGCTCTTCCTCGGCGGAGAAGCGATCCGAGCCGTTCGAGAGCGGCGGTCCGAACTCGAGGCGATCACCGGCGATTGGTCCACAAAGCTCGATGCAGCCGAGCGGGAGCGCAGAGAACTCGAAACTCACCTTCCCGAACTGGTAGACCAGGCGGGTGAAGCCGGACGGGCACTCGATGCGGACACATCCGCGGCAGCTCGGCTCGAGACGACGCAAGAGCGCCTGCGCAGAATCGCTCAGGTGGCGCATGAACGACGTCGGTCTGCGCAGACTCGTCTCGAAGGCGCCGGGGAGCGGCGGAGAGATCTGGAGTTGGAGGCTGCCGACCTCGGCGCGGAGCTCGCAGGGAGTGCCTCAGAAGAGAGGATGGCCCGCCGGGAAGTGGACCGGGCGGAGCAGGTGTTCGGTGATCTGGAGGACGAAGCCAGATCACTCTCCGAACAGGACTCGCTTCCGGTCGAGGGGGCGCTTGCTGTCGTGCGTGGCGATCTCCGCAGCCTGGAGGGCGCCGTCGAACGTGACGAGCGAGAGCTACGTGACGTTGGCCGTCGTCTGGAGCTGCTGGCGGCACGCCTCGGTGAGGAGTCTGCAGAGATCGATGAGCTTCATGCCGGGATTCGCAGGGCGGACGAAGCGACCACCCCTGCTCAGCGGGCCTACGAGTCGGCCCGTTCCGAACGTGAGCAGCTCCAAGCACAGTGGGAAGATGCCGAGGAGGAATCCGAGCGAGCTCGTCTGCGCCTGGCTGCGGCAGAGGCACGAAGTGAAGCTCTGAGCGAGGCACTCGCGGGAGACCGAGCTGCGCACGAGAAGCTTGCCGCACGCCCCGATGTTGCCGGATCCATTACTGCGTTGCTCGCCGTCCCCTCCGAGTGGGCAGCAGCCGTCGATGCCGCGCTCGGACCCTGGGCCGGGGGTTTTGCGGCACGATCAAGCGACAGCATCCTGGATGTCGCCGGTGACCTGAAGGAAGACGGGCTCGGGGCACCCGTGGTGACACGACGCTCAACCCAGGTGCCGTCCGTCGCAGCGGGAACCGGCACCAAGGCACTTGTCGACCTGCTCGGCAGCGAAGCAGATCCGGTCCTGGCCGGCCAGCTCCTCGGCGACGTTGTTGTTGCACCGAACTGGGAAGCCGCATGGGAGATCGTCACACAGGAACCCCGGCTGCGTGCGGTCACCATCGAGGGCGACCTCGTTGACGTCAACGGGATGAGGATCTCCCAGCCGGACAGAGCCACACCGGCCATGCTCGAGACCGCGCTGACCGCACTGGAACGTGCCGAGATTGTCGCCTCGCGAGCCGACAGCTTGAGGATATCGACAAAGCGGGCCTTCGAAGAGGCTCGTCAAGTCGAACGCGAGCGGCTGGAGGCTCTCGAAGAGCTCGAGGCGAGAGTCGGCGGCATGGCCGAGGCCCTCCATCTTCGCGAACAGACCAGAGCTGCGGCAGAAGCCGAGATCGATAGCCTCGAGGACCGTCGTTCCGCCGTCTTGGAGACAGCTGCTGAGCGGGAGATTCGCATTGAGCGGCTTCGCGCCCGCCTTGCCGACCTGGAGGGGGAAGAGGCCCAGCGGCAGCGTGCCTGGGAGGAGATGGACCAACGAAGATCCGAGGTCGAGCTCAAACGGCGACAAGCAGATCGAGACCGGCAGGAGGCAGCGGCAGCACTCGGAGCGATCACAGAACGCCGACGCATGCTCGAGAGCCGGCTGAGGGTCGTTCGAGGCGAACTGCAATCCTCAGGGAAGCGACCTGTCGACCCCTCCTACGTCGTCAAACTGCAGATCATCGAGGACCAATCGGCCAAGGCACTCGAAGTCGTGAGAGCGCATCTGTCCACTCTGCGTGATCGTCAGCGTGGGCTGCGTCAGGAGGCCGGCGAGGCCGGGTCCCGCCTCGCCGCTGCCCGGGCTCGCCTCGAAGAGCTCCACAATGCTGTCGAGATCTCCAAAGAGCAGTTGTCCATCTGTGCGGTTGAGTCTGCCGAACTGCGAGTGAGGGAGGAAGCCCTGGCAGAACGCCTGCGAAGGGACGCCGACGCTTCCGTGGAGGAGGCACTGGACGCCCCCCGGCCGGCCACCGAGGATGATCTCGAGGAGCTCCTGGCGAGTTGCGAGGCGGAGCTGCGGCGAATGGGCCCAGTCAACCCACTGGCAGCTCAGGAGTACCGTGAAACACAGGAACGCTTCGACTTCATGTCCGCCCAGCTCGGCGACCTGGTCTCTTCCCGGACCGAGCTGCGCAAGGTCATCGACGCGCTGGACGAACGGATCGTCGAGGAATTCACCGCCGCATTCCACGAGGTCGCCGGGTACTACGAGGAGTACTTCGGGGTGCTCTTCCCAGGTGGGAGAGGCCGGCTTCGCCTCACCGACCCGGACGATCCGCTCACTTCCGGAGTGGAGGTCGAGGCGATGCCACTTGGGAAGAAGGTGAGCAGGCTGAGCCTGCTCTCCGGTGGTGAGCGTTCGCTGGCCGCTCTCGCCTTCCTCTTCTCGGTCTTCCGGGCTAGACCGGGGCCGTTCTACATACTCGACGAGGTCGAAGCCGCGCTCGACGACGCCAATCTGCAGAGATTCCTCCGGTTGGCCGAGCGCTTCCGGGAGCGAGCCCAACTGTTGATCGTCACACACCAGCAGCAGACAATGCAGGTCGCCGACGTCCTGTACGGTGTGACTCTGGAGCCGGGCGGATCTTCCCAGGTTCTCTCCCGCCGAGTCCGCGAACGGTCAGGTGTATGACGTCGACACAACTCATCTTCCTCGGTGTGGCGATCCTGCTGGCGATCGTCGTGCTGTGGTTGCTCCGTCGGCCCACTCGGGCAGTCGAGCGGGGCCTGGCCGACCGGATGGAGAAGACCAGAGTCGCGCTGGGCGGCAGACTCCACACACTCTTCGGCAGTGGGAGACTCGATGCCGCGTTCTGGGAGGGCGTCGAGGAAGCACTCATCGCGACAGACGTGGGTGTGGTGGCGACCCAGGAGATCGTGGCTCGCGTTCGCGACCGGCATCCCGATGGGGCACCGGCCGCCAGGGATGCGCTGCGAGAGGAGTTCATTGCCGAATTCGGCGATCGTGATCGCGGTCTCCGGCTGGTCACGGTTCCGGCGGCCGTCGTCGTCGTCGGCGTCAACGGGACCGGCAAGACGACCAGCATCGCCAAACTGGCTGCGTACCTGGCTGCGTCGGGCAAGACGTCCCTCCTGGGTGCGGCCGACACGTTCCGTGCAGCGGCAGGTACCCAGCTGCGAATCTGGGCAGAGAGACTCGGCGCCGACATCGTCTCTGGTCAAAGTGGAGCAGACCCGGCATCCGTCGCGTTCGATGCCTATGAAGCAGCCAGGGCCAGAGCCATAGACGTGGTCATTATCGACACCGCCGGGCGGTTGCACTCCAAACGCAATCTGATGGAGGAGCTGGGCAAGGTCGTACGCGTCGTCGCTCGGGCCGCCGGAGCCGTTGACGAGGTGCTGCTTGTCATCGATGCCACCACCGGCCAGAACGCGATCTCGCAGGCGCGGACCTTTCGCGAGGCCGTCGGAGTGACAGGAGTCATTCTCACCAAGCTCGACGGCACCGCTCGTGGCGGTGTTGCCGTTGCCGTCGAGCGGGAGCTGGACCTCCCCGTGAAGTTCATCGGGACCGGAGAGGGACTCCAGGATCTGATCCCATTCGCCCCTTCCGAATTCGTCAAGGCACTCCTGGAGGACGTATGAACAATGAAGAGCTTCTTGCGCGGGCGCGAGCGGTCGCAGAGCACGCCTACGCCCCGTACTCGGGGTTTCGGGTTGGAGCGGTCATCGTCGCAAGCGATGGGTCCGTCTATCAGGGGGTCAACTGGGAGAACGCCGCCTACCCGTCGGGCACGTGCGCCGAGGCGAGTGCGATCGCTGCAGCCGTGACTGCGGGCAGGACAGCACTACAGACCGTCGCCGTGGCGTGCATCGACGCCGGGACCGAAGCCGAGACGTTCCCGTGTGGCCAGTGTCGCCAGCGCCTGTACGAGTTCGGCGTCGAGACGGTCGTAGTCCCGGGCGCGGACGGCATCGCCACGAGCTACTCGCTCGGCGATCTGCTCCCACACGGGTTCCGTCTGGACCAACAGCGGGGTTGATCAGCCGACCGACTGCCAGGACTGCTCGGCCGAGGGGATTTCGCAGTCACCGGCGAGCGAGGTGAGGTGCAGGGTCGTCTGATCCATCGCCCACTCGAAGGTCTCGCTGCAGGTTTCGGTCCGAATGACGAGTCGCGATCCTGCGGTCTCGAACTCGGCTTGGAGGCGGGTTCCGCCGGCCCGGATCGACATGCCGCCTCTCGCCAGGAGAAGGCGGTCACCACTCGGCGACAAGAAAATGCCCTCCGGCGGCTCAGCGCGTTGCCACGGCAACGCGCTGAGGAACCGGGCTCGAACGAGATCAAATGCGCATGGATCATCGAGAGGCGTCATCTGCAGCGATTCGGAGGTCATGGTCACGAGGTACGTGCCACGGTCGCTCGGACAGTTCGGATCGTTGAAGAGGGTCACCATGTCGCCGTCGACCGCGAAGTGCCCGACGCTCACCCATCCGGTGTCCCAGTGATAGATCCGGAACTCCCCGCTGTCGAGGCCGAGGATCTCCTCGCCGATCGTCAGTCGGTACGGTGGACATCGACGGCACACGCCTTCTGGTCCCAAGAGCTCCGGCGTGATCGTTCTTGCGTAGACACCGTCGATCGAGGTGGGGATCCGTTCAGGAATGGGCAGTGTGTACGCGTAGGGGTTGTGGCGGATCGGTACCGCAGGGGTCTCGACGACCGGGCCACAACCGATCGGTAGGGCCAGTACGAGCCCCAAGAGCATCGCGAGCCCGAGCCTGCGTCTCGTCCACACACGTTGAGCCACAAGCCGATCCTAGGGGTCGAGCACCGACGTCGGGACGCGGGAAACGGACTACTCAACGGACTCCCAGTGTCCTGAGTCGTAAGTTCGTGCTGATGTCCCCGAGCTGGTGTCATCTGGCCAGGACGCAGGATCAGGCACCCCCTCCGGCCCTTCGGGCCACCTCCCCCAACGCTCGGCTCTGGGGCCTCGCTGGGGGAGGAGACGCGCACCTGGAGGGGCGTCGATGGCCGGTGAGTACATGACTTGTGACTCGGACTCCTGGCCGTTCGGGTGCCTGGATCAGCTCTGGCGTTGCTCGAGCACCTCGATCAGTTTGGGCAGGACCTTGTGGACATCCCCGACCACTCCCAGGTCCGAGAGGCCGAAGATCGGGGCTTCCTCGTCCTTGTTGATCGCGATGATGAGCTTGGAGTCCTTCATGCCGACGACATGTTGCATGGCACCCGAGATACCGCAGGCGATGTAGACGTCCGGCTTGACCGTCTTGCCGGTCTGCCCGACCTGAAGCGAGTATGGGGCCCATCCGGCGTCGACGACCGCCCGGGTGGCGCCCAACGCCCCTCCGAGAAGCTCGGCCAGACGTCTGGTCTCCTGCAGGTTCTCGGCGGACCCGAGCCCCCTGCCGGCCGACACGACGATTGCGGCTTCCTCGAGCTGTGGACCTTCGCGCTCCTCGACGTGCACGTCGGTGATCACCGCGCTGCCGGCCTGCCCGACTTCCGGGAAGGGCACTTCGACGACCGTCGGTTCCGATGGCTCCGCCGGCTCAGCCGGGAAGGACTTCGGTCGCACGATGACCAGGTGGGGTTTGTCGGTCAGAAACGCCGTTTCGACGATCTCGGTACCACCGAAGATCTCGTTGATGACCTTGACCGTGTCCCCCTCGATGAGTACGTCGATTCCGTTGGAGATGACCGGGTGTCCGATGCGGGCACTGAGGCGCCCTGCTACGTCTCTGTCGGTCGGAGTGAGACCGAACAGCACCAGGTCCGGCGCCTCTTTGGCCATCAGCTCTGACAGGGCAGCGGCAGCCGCAGCGGCGGGGAGATGACCGTCGGGAGTGATGTGGTAGATGGTTTGGGCACCGTGGCTGCCCAGCTCGGTGAAGATCGCCTCAGAGCCGGTGCCGAGATAGACGGCTGCCCGATCGTCGGCTAGCGAGCGCGACTTGGTCAACAGCTCGAGGCCGATCTGTGCCGCCTCGCCCTGCAATTCTTCGACAAAGACCCAGACTTTCATCAGATCACCTTCGCTTGCTCGAGCACCTCGATGATCCGCAGGTGCGCTTCTCCTTCATCTTGGATCACTTCACCTGCTGCCCGTGCCGCCGCCGGCCGAACCTCGAGGATCTGCTGGGTGGCTGCTGGGCTGACTCCGAGGTCCGCAGCTCCGACCTGGTCGATCGGCTTCTTCTTTGCGGCCATGATTCCTTTGAAGGTGGGGTATCGAGGTTCGACGACCCCGGCGGTGACCGTGACGAGTACCGGCGTCGGCGCCTCGACGACGTCGTAGCCATACCCGGTCTGGCGGTGAATCCGGATGGAGGCTTCTTCCCACTCGAGATGGTTTGCAAAGGTGAGTGCCGGGACTCCCAGGAGTTCGGCCAGTTGCTGGGGGAGGATCCCCGAGTAGCCGTCGGTCGACTCCGTGCCGGCGATCACGAGGTCAAATCCTTCTCTTTGTATCGCCGCTGCCAGGACCTGCGCGGTCACCCACGAGTCGGCTCCGCGCAGCGCTTCGTCATCGACGACGATGGCCTTGTCGGCGCCCATTGCCAGGGCCTGACGGATTCCCTGCAGGTTCCCCGCAGGTCCCATCGACACGAGCGTGACCGAACCCTCGGTCTGTTCTGCGACCTGGAGCCCCATCTCGACTCCGTAGCGGTCGGTGTCGTCGAGGATCTGATCGGTTGGGCGTTCCAGGAAGTGTGTCTCTGGATCCAGGTGGTATGGCGCCGCCGGATCCGGAATCTGTTTCGCGCAGACCACGACCTTCATCGGGATGCACTCCTCTCTTGGGTGTTCGCGAATGCTAGCAATCGTTCTCGGGGGCCCGTCTTCACAGCAGGGGCAGCAGATGATCCAGCAGCGAAGTGAAGCGGGCGCGGGCTTCGGCGGCCGTCTCCTGCACCTCTTCGTGCGAGAGCGGTGACGGGGAAATCCCGGCCGCGAGGTTGGTCACCAGGGAGATCGCCAGCACCGAGGCGCCCATGTGGCGGGCTGCAATCGCTTCGGGGACGGTCGACATGCCGACGAGATCGCCGCCGAGGCTGGCAACCATCTGGATCTCGGCCGGTGTCTCGTAGGAAGGTCCCGTCAGCCAGGCGTACACGCCCTCGCCGACATCGACGCCTGCCTCGCGAGCTGCGTTTCGAGCGACGTCCCGCAGCCGGGCGGAGTAGAGGTCGGTCAGGTCGGGGAATCGGGGGCCGAGACGGTCGTCGTTGACGCCGATCAGGGGATTGCGGCCGGTCAGGTTGAGGTGGTCGCGTATGAGGATCAGATCTCCCGGGGTGAGGCCCTCCGATACGCCGCCGGCGGCGTTGGTGAGCACGATGGTCTGGCAACCGGCCGTCACGGCGACGCGCACGCCAAAGACCACATCGTCGAGTGACCAGCCTTCGTAGAAGTGCGCTCTTCCCGAGAGAATGAGCACCGGGCCGCCCATGTCAACGGAGTAGAGGGTTCCGTGATGTCCCTCGACCGTGGGAAGTGGCCATCCGGGGATGTCCCCATACGGCATCGAGACGGCCCCCGGCAGAGTCGAGGCATACTCACCCAACCCCGATCCGAGCACGACGGCGACATCGTGCCGTTCACGGCCGGAGTGAACCGCGATCACTCCGGCGGCGGCGGCGACAGCGTCATAGTTCATCAACGGATCTCCTCCAGTACCGACGGGAGAGGCTCCGGCCTCTCGTCGCCGATCTCCCACGCTTCGGCGAGCAGCGGGGCGGCGATATCGAGGCGCCTCTGGTCGTTCCACGCCAGCGTCGCCAGCGGTTGTCCTTCGCCAACGAGGTCCCCCTCCTTGGCAAGGATGGTGACACCGACGGCAGGATCGACGACATCCTCCTTGCGCTCCCTTCCAGCACCGAGGCGCATTGCCCCTACGCCGATCTTCCGCGCGTCGCATCGCGTGACGATGCCGGCTCTCGGCGCCGGCAGCTGCGAACGGTGGGCCGGCTGCGGCAGGATGCCCGGGTTCTCGACGACATGGGGATCTCCTCCCTGAGCTTCGATCACCTCCGCGAACTTCGACAGAGCTGCTCCGCTGGCAACCGTGCTCTCCAATGCGGCACGAGCCTGTTCCCGGTCGGCGGCCGCCCCACCAAGAATCAGCATTTCTTCTCCCAGCCGGAAGGTGATCTCGGTGAGATCCTTCGGTCCGGAACCCCGGAGGATCTCCAGCGACTCTGCGATCTCCGAGGCGTTCCCCACCTCGTTCCCGAGTGGCTGCTCCATCGGTGTGAGCAGAGCGACGACGGGTACCCCATGGGCTGCCCCGAGTCCGACCATGGTGCGAGCCAGCTGTCGAGCCCGATCTCGGTCAGGCATGAACGCACCCCGACCGACCTTCACGTCGAGTACAAGTCCGTCGAGGTCCTCGGCGAGCTTCTTGGACATGATCGACGATGCGATCAGCGGTATCGACTCGACCGTTCCTGTGGCGTCCCGTAGCGCGTACAGCTTGCGGTCCGCGGGCACCAGAGTCTCCGACTGGCCGGCGAGCACCAGCCCGGTCTCGGCGAGAAGCGACTCGAAAGCCCTCGGGTCGAGTTGTGTCGAAAAGCCCGGGATGCTCTCGAGTTTGTCGAGGGTACCGCCGGTGTGACCGAGACCGCGCCCGCTCATCATCGGGACGCTGATTCCCGCGGCCGCGACCATCGGGGCAAGGGGAATGGACACTTTGTCGCCGACTCCGCCCGTCGAGTGCTTGTCGACTTTTCCTCCTTCGATGCCGGCCAGGTCGAGGACATCGCCGGAGTGCAGCATCGCCTCTGTCCAAGCTGCCAGTTCTTCGTCGGTCAGCCCATTCAAGAATATGGCCATGGTCATCGCTGCCATCTGATAGTCGGTGACCGTGCCGTCGGTGTAGCCGGCGATCAGCCACGCGATCTCCCCTGGTGACAAGTCGGCGCCGTCACGTTTACGTTGGATGAGTTCAACTGCGTTCATGTGCGCTCCCGATGGGTGACGACGCGTCCGTCGGTGACGGTGACGCCTTCGGCTTGCAGGCGACGCTCCTGTTCGCGTTCACAACCCGGAACAAGCCTGCCTGTCGAGGTGACCACTCTCCACCATGGAAAGCCAGACGAGTCTCTCAGAATGTTACCGATGGCGCGTGCCGCCCCTGGGTGGCCGGCCTGCGCGGCGAGCTCGCCGTACGTGACGATCTCCCCTGGTGCGAGCGCTTGGAGGGCCTCGGTGACGTCGTCACGGAACCGGGTCATCGCTCAGCCTCGCCCGCGACCATCAGAGCGTTCCGAACAGGCGGTCGCCCATGTCTCCGAGACCCGGCTGGATGAAGAAGTTGGAACTGAGATCCCGGTCGAGCGATGCGGCCACGATCCGAACGTCGGGATGATCCCGCTCCATGCGTTCGACTCCGGCGGGCGCCGTCACCACGCAGAGCGCGGTGATGTCGACTGCCCCCTGCTCTTTGACCTTGTCGACGGCCCAGGACAGTGAGCCGCCGGTGGCGAGCATCGGTTCGAGGATGAGCACCTTGGTGTTCGCAAGGTCAGGGAACTTCGTGTAGTACTCCAGCGGCTCGGCGGTGGCCTCGTCACGCTGCACGCCGGCGAACCCCACTTTGACCGCAGGGAGGAGGTCGAGGACCGCATCCAGCAGCCCGAGCCCCGCCCTGAGCACCGCGACGGCGACGATGTTGCGATCCAGCCGTGAACCGATCGTCTCTTCGAGGGGTGTCTCGACCGGCAACTCGCGCAGGGGGATGTCGGAGGTTGCTTCGATGAGCAGGGTGTAGGCCAGGCGTCGAGAAGTCTCCCTGAAGCGCTCGGTGGACGTGCTGCGGTCCCTCAGGACCGTCAGGTAGTGCTGCGTCAGAGGATGCTCGACGATCGTGAGGCTCACAGGTAATCCTTCCGGTGGTTCCTCGTAGGCTACTCGCGCCGCCGATGGGCGATCGAAGAGGGAAGCGAAGTCCTAGGAGACTGTTGAACAACACATGGCACGCATCTCAACGACTGTGCATCACCACCCGCTGCGTTCTCGGTTCCGCCATTACCGCACGGGTAGTGACGAAACCTGTGGCCTTGCGGGTGTCGCGCACAGCCGCTGATCTTCCCACCGGCATTGTTCAACAGACTCCAACCACTACCCTGGTGGCGTGCGGATCGCTGCCATCGTCGGAGATAGCCTGGTGCTCGCCGTGCTCACGATCGTGGGCTTCGCCATGCACGAGACGCTCGGCGCCGCGTCGAGATTGGTGGTCACGATCGGGGCGTTTCTGGTCGCCTGGCTGTGGATCGCTCCGTGGTTCGGTTCGTTCAGGCTCGATGTCATCGGTGACCCCAGGCGTGTCTGGCGGATCTTGGCGGCTTGGGTGGCTGCTGCTTCCTTCGGGTCGGTGCTGCGAGGGCTCGTTCTCGGCCTGACGGTCTCACCGATCTTTGTTGTGGTGATGACCGCCGTGAGCGGTGCTGGACTCCTCGTGTGGCGGGTCGTCTTCGCCTTGTGGTTGCGTGGTCGCCAGGGTGAAGCTACCGCTCCCCAGTAGACTCCTGCCGTGTTCGAATCACTGACCCAGCGACTGAATGAAACCTTTGCTCGGCTTCGGAGCAAAGGGAGGTTGAGCGCAGGCGACGTTGACGCGACCTTGCGTGAGATACGAATGGCGCTGCTGGAAGCCGACGTCAACGTCACGGTTGTCAAAGCCTTGCTGGCGAGGGTCCGCGAACGTGCGGTGGGGGAGGAGATCACCAAGAGCCTCACGCCTGGTCAACAGGTCGTCAAGGTCGTCCACGAGGAGCTGATCACCACCTTGGGGGGCGCATCGGTTCCCCTCGCGACCGCCGCCAGAACACCGCTCCGGATCCTGATGGTGGGTCTCCAGGGATCGGGCAAGACCACCTCGGCTGCCAAGCTCGCCCGCTTTCTCAAGCAGCAAGGGCGCCACCCCCTTCTGGTCGCAGCCGATCTACAGCGTCCGGCGGCGATCGAGCAACTGGTCACGTTGGGAGACCGGATCGGCGTCCCGGTGGCCACCGAACGCAAGTCCAAGCCGGCGAAGCTGGTCAAGGCAGCCGTGAAGCAAGCCATCTCAGAGTCGAACGACGTGGTGATCATTGACACGGCAGGCAGACTCCAGATCGACCAGGAGCTCATGAAGGAGCTCGCCGACGTCGAAGCTGCGGCAGACCCGGACGAGGTGCTGCTCGTCGTCGATGCGATGACAGGCCAGGACGCCGTCAACGTGGCCAAAGGCTTTCTTGACGGCGTCGACCTCACCGGCATCGTCATGTCCAAGCTGGACGGCGACGCTCGAGGCGGAGCGGCGATCTCGGTTCGAGAAGTGACCGGCTGCCCGATCAAATTCGCGGGCGTGGGGGAGAAGCTCGAAGACTTCGAGCCGTTCCACCCGGACAGGATGGCTTCCCGGGTCCTGGGCATGGGAGACGTTCTGACCCTCATCGAAAAGGCGGAGAACACCTGGGATGTCAACGAGGCGGAGGCGATGGCCGACAAGCTTCGGAGCGCCTCTTTCACCTTCGAGGACTTCCTCCAGCAGTTCCAGCAGATCCGCAGGATGGGTCCGCTCAACCAAGTGCTTGCTATGCTGCCCGGCGCCGGTTCAATGTTCCGCGACGTTGAGGTCTCCGACGATGACCTCGGCAAGGTCGAAGCGATCATTCGCTCGATGACTCCCGGTGAGCGGCGGAACCCCAAACTGATCGACGGGAGCCGCAAGCGGCGGATTGCCGCAGGCTCCGGTACGACGGCGCAGGCCGTCAACGGGCTGTTGAAGCAGTTCAACGAAGCGCAGAAAATGATGAAGATGATGGCGCAGGGGAAAGCGATCCCCGGCCTGAGGAAGATGAGGTGACGACATGGCGGTCAAGCTCCGCCTGATGCGGATGGGAAAGAAGAAGCAGCCGACCTACCGGGTGGTTGCAGCCGATGTTCGGTCGCCTCGCGATGGCCGCTTCATCGAGATTATCGGGCGATACGACCCTCGCCAGGACCCATCGCTGATCGAGATAGACAACGAGAAGGCTCTGGCATGGTTGCGCAACGGAGCCCAGCCGACCGACACGGTCCGCCGGCTTCTGGAGAAGTCCGGTGCGTGGTCGATGTTCAAGATTGCCAAGGGCGAAGTCCACACGGTGGGAGAAGAGCAATGACAAGGGGCACCATCGTCGAACGAGTCATCCGGTATGTGGTGACGCAGATCGTTGACCATCCGGACGAGGTCGATCTGACGCTCGTCGAAGAAGGACCCGAAGACGTCGTCGTCGAGGTGAGAACGGTCAAGTCGGACATGGGTCGTGTCATCGGCCGCCGTGGCCGGGTAGCCCGTGCGATTCGAACGCTCGCACGTGCAGCTGGAGACGAAGAAGGCCTCCACGCAGGAGTCGAGTTCGTCGATTGATTCGCGTCGGACGCATCCTCAGGGCCCACGGCGTCAAAGGCGAAGTCGTCGTCGCCTCGGAATCAGACAGCCCGGACCGATTCGTCGCCGGAACGTCCTTCCTCACCGACTCTGGCCGTTCGTTGACGGTCTCCGCGATTCGTCTCCACCACGGCAGGTTGCTGGCCACTCTGGAGGGGATCACTGATCGTGACTTGGCCGACGCCTTGCGCGACACCGTGTTGTACATCCCTGCCGAAGAGCGACGTCAGCTCTCAGCCGAAGAGTATTGGCCTGAGGACCTCGAGGGTCTGGAGGTTCGCGACCGTCATGGGCGGCATCTGGGGACGATCGAGAGCGTGGTCGTCGGAAGCGCCCAAGACCGGCTCACGGTTCGGTTCAGCGGCCAACTCGTCGACGTCCCGTTCGTCAAGGAACTTGTCCCGGAGGTGCACCTGGAAGCCGGCTATGTGACTGTGGAACCGATCGAAGGCCTGTTCAGTTCAGAACCAGACTGAGGGTCACGTCCTGGTCTGAGTCATCGCCCACCGTCAATTGCAGCCTCCCCTGCGGGCCGGTATCGAGCGTAACACTGAACTCGCCCCACGCAGCCAGATAGTCGGTCGCGGTTGTGACACGCTCGACCGATACGGAGTTGCCTTTGAGGAGGCGCACGACCACGTTCGCCTCGAAGGTCCTCGAGTAGCCCGTGACAAAGAGAGGGTAGGCAGCCTTGTCACCCCGCGGTGTCAGGACCACCACGAGGTCACTGTGTGGCGCAGGTGGGCTCAGTTCGGCGCCTCCCGGGGTGAATTCGATGACGATCTGCGCCGGCGACCGGGTCACGGTGCCTCGAGCCACTGCGGCAGCACGGAGATGGACGTCGACGTACAGAGACCCTTCTGCCGACCGGACCACATATGCTCGATCGACGAGCGGCAGTTCGAAGATCCCATCGGTGATGGTGGTCTCGGTCACCTCCGGGAGGGTGACACGAACGACTCCGAGGTCGCGGGAGAACTCCACCGATGCCTGCCCGACCGACGTTGCGGGAGCACCGGCTTCCGTTGAGAGATCGACAACGAATCGGTCACAGTCTTCTGCGTGGGAAGCACTCAGTCCGGAGATCCGAGTGGCGTCGCCGTCCTCGGCACTTGCACTCGCCAGTGTGCCGGATGCCGAGAAGGTCTCGCTTCCCCCGCACGACAACTGAGGACCGGTTGTCGCGACCGGCGTCGTCGACGCCGTCGGTGCCGTCGTCGAAGGGGGAGCGGGGGTTGCAGTGCACGAGGCGACAATGAGGGACGCGGCCATGAGCCCGGTGAGGCTACGCATAGGAGAAGCGTAGCCCCACCGCCACCAACGGGACTGCCGCCGGTGTCGTCTCAGAGCTGATCGCCCATGCGTTCGAGCAGATCGACGACCCGACTCGAGTAGCCCCACTCGTTGTCGTACCAGGACACCACTTTGACGAGATGTCCTCCGATCACCTTTGTGAGGTCGGCGTCGAAGATGCTCGAGTGTGGGTTGCCGACGATGTCGCTCGAGACGATCGGGTCCTCGTTGTACTGCAGGATTCCCTGCATCGGCCCTTCAGCGGCAGCACGCATGGCCGCCCGGATCTCGTCCTCGGTGACGTCCGTCCCCAGCACGGCGACCAGATCGACGAGGGAGCCATCAGGTATCGGCACACGCATTGCCATTCCGTCGAGCTTCCCATCGAGTTCCGGAATGACCAATCCGATCGCCTTGGCCGCACCGGTAGTTGTGGGCGTGATGTTGGCTGCCGCGGCACGGGCGCGCCGCAAGTCGCTGTGGGGCATGTCGAGAAGGCGCTGGTCGTTCGTATAGGCGTGCGTGGTCGTCATCAGCCCGCGCTGTATGCCGAAAGAGTCATTGAGCACCTTGGCGACGGGGGCGAGGCAGTTGGTGGTGCAGGAGGCGTTGGAGACCAGCGTGTCGGAAGGATCCAGATCGTCGTCGTTGACGCCGAGGACGATCGTCGCATCGACAGGGTCCTTTGCGGGTGCCGTGAGCAGGATGCGGCTGGCTCCAGCTTCGAGGTGCAGGTCCAGCTTGTCCCGGGTGCGAAACACCCCGGTCGACTCGACGACGATGTCGACTCCGAGTTCTCTCCATGGCAGCGCAGCGGGATCGCGCTCTTCGAGCATCTTGACCTTCTGGCCGCCGGCATGCATGAACCCGCCATCGAGGGTGATCTCTCCGTTGAAGATGCCCATGTTGGTGTCGTACTTGAGCAGATGGGCCAGTGTGGCGTCGTCGGTGAGGTCGTTGACGGCGACGATCTCGACTGGTGTGTCGGCTCGTTCGGCGACAATGCGAAAGACCGCTCTGCCGATGCGTCCGAAGCCATTGATGGCCACTCTCATGGGGGTTCCTCCTTGGTGCGGGAAGCGGGCGGCACAGTCGCCGCGATGTGCGCTCATGCTACACGTCCCTCGGTCGGCTTGACCGCCGGGCGTGATAGCGTTCCGATCCATGTCGCATCCAGCTCCTGATCCGGCCCTCGCGCTTTCCTACCTGGTCGGCGAGCGTCCCGTGGACGACTTGTTCGCCGAGGCGTGCAAGCTCCGCGACGCCGGCAAGGGGCGGACCGTCACGTACAGTCGCAAGGTCTTCATTCCTGTCACGACCCTCTGTCGGGATCGGTGCACCTACTGCACGTTCGCGAAACCACCGGGTGCGGGAGGCGAGTACATGACACCCGAGGAGGTACTTGCGGTGGCGAGAGCCGGGGAGCGGTTCGGTTGCACGGAGGCTCTGCTGACGCTGGGTGATCGCCCCGAGGCCAGATGGAAGCAAGCCGACACCTTCCTGAGAGCGCACGGAGTCGAATCCACGATCGCCTATGTGCGGGAGCTCTCCGAGCTGATCGTTGCCGAGACCGCGCTGTTCCCGCACGCGAATCCGGGTGTGATGGACAGGGTGGCGATCGACTCCCTCCGGCCGACCAACGTTTCGATGGGACTGATGCTCGAAAACGTATCCCCGCGGCTCTTGGAACCGGGGATGCCACACCACGGCAGCCCGGACAAGGCACCATCCGTTCGTGTCGGGACGATCGAGGCGGCCGGAGAGGCGCGGGTGCCCTTCACGACTGGCATCCTCGTCGGGATTGGCGAGACGGCCGGGGAGATCGTCGACAGTCTCTTCGCCCTCGCGTCACTGCAGCACACATACGGCCATCTTCAGGAGATCATCATTCAGAACTTCCGGGCGAAGGCCGACACACCAATGAGGACAAACGCCGAACCGACCCCGGAGTACCTGGCCAGGGTGGCCGCGCTGGCGAGGTGGATCTTTGGGGAGGAGATGAATGTCCAGGTTCCGCCGAACCTGACCGATCGGTTCGAGGTCTACCTCGGCGCGGGTGTCAATGACTGGGGCGGCGTCTCTCCGCTGACGATCGACTGGGTGAACCCCGAGCAGCCATGGCCCCAGCTCGAAGAGCTCGAGCACCGGACCAAGGAATCCGGCTTCCGTTTGCAGCCAAGGTTGCCGGTATATCCGGAGTTCATCGACGAGGAATGGATCGACTCGAAGTTGTTGGACCGGGTTCGTTCAGCAACCAACGCATCGGGCTACCCGGCCGTAGGGGAGATGGTGTGACACGGGTGACCTTCCTGAGAGCCGGGACGGTGGCTGAAGAGATCGCGCGTCCGTCAACGCGAGACATCGAGTCGGCCCTCGCTCGGGGACACCTCCCTGTGTCGATCGGGTTGGCCACCGGCACCCCAGCTGCCTGGGTCCTCGATCCCGACGAGGTGCGTGGAGCGGCGGGACCCGGCTGGCGGCTCACCGTCCGGCACCGAGGATCGAGAGCTGCGGTACTGGACGCACTTGCCCGCAGCGGAGCCCGCTACCTGAGGTCATCTGCTCCGGCCGAGGCAAGGACGCTGACGGCTCTCCCCGGTGTCCAAGCCGAGGTTTCGGTCCCCGTAGCCGACGTGGGAGAGGCTCAGGCCGCGGTGCTCGACGGGGCGACCGATCTGGTGCTCGGCGCCTGGAGTGACGACGAGATCGGACGGTTGCGAGATGCGTTGGGGGTCCCCGTCGTCGAACGCTCTGCGTTCCCCCTCGGTGTCGAACTCGACGCCATCCGGAGCCGGTTGGACGCAAGGATGTGGAGCCTCTACCTCAACGGAGTCGATGCGAGGGGAGCGGTCCGCAGAAGAACCGAGTGGGCGCCGGGGAGGGATGTGCCGATACCACCGGCCCCGGGGCGTGTCTCTGCCGAGTGGACGGATCCGACATGGGAGAAGGAGACTCCTCACGACCCACTCACCGATGCCACCGCCCCCGTGGCCAGAATCCTCGATCGTTCGCTGGATGGACGCCCTCCGACGCGCGACGAGATCGCGACGCTGTTCGAAGCGAGGGGTAGAGATGTCGAAGCAATCGCATGGACGGCCGACCGGCTCCGGTCCCGGACGGTGGGCGCATCGGTGACGTACGTGGTCAATCGGAACATCAACTACACGAACCTGTGCACCTACAAGTGCCGGTTCTGTGCGTTCTCCAAAGGACCGCGCAGTCTTGACCTACGCGGCGAGCCGTATCTGATGAGCGTCGAAGACGTCGTCACGATGGCGAGGGAGGCCTGGGACCGAGGGGCCGTTGAGGTGTGCCTCCAGGGCGGTATCCACCCCGGTTTCACCGGCGACTTCTACGTTGAGTTGGTCGAGCAGATCAAAGCCGTCCTTCCGGAGATGCACATCCATGGGTTCACGCCACTCGAGGTCTGGCAGGGTGCCCAGACCCTCGATGTTCCCGTCCGCACCTACCTGGAGCGTCTCCGGGACGCCGGACTGGGGACCCTTCCGGGCACCGCGGCAGAGATTCTGGACGACCGCGTGCGCGCCCACCTGTGCCCGGACAAGATCACGACCGCGGAGTGGGCCGAGGTGATGATGACCGCCCACGAGCTCGAGCTCCGATCGACCGCAACGATCATGTTCGGTCACATCGATGACCCGGGCTCCTGGGCCAATCACTTCGAGGTGCTGCGCACCATTCAACGCCACACTGGCGGCTTCACCGAGTTCGTGCCGCTTCCGTTCGTGCACATGGGGGCGCCCATCTATCTGCAGGGGAATGCCCGGCCGGGACCAACTTGGGATGAGGTCGTCTTGATGCACGCGGTCGCCCGTATCGCGTTCGACGGGTTGATTCCCAACATCCAGGCATCCTGGGTGAAGCTCGGTCTGGATGGCGCTCGTCGCCTGCTCGATGCCGGCTGCAACGATCTTGGCGGAACTCTGATGGGGGAGATCATCACGAGGGCGGCCGGCGCCGCCCACGGTCAGGAGGCGACGGTCGCACAGTTCGAGTCCCTGATCCGGTCCGCCGGCCGGCGGCCGCTGCGCAGGACGACGCTGTACGAGACGGCGCCGGGACTTCCGGTGGAATAATCGCGACCGCTGCCGGCTTGTGCGGGCAAACGAGGAGAGATACCGATGCCAGAGCCCGTCATCGTTGCCGCAGCCCGAACACCCATCGGAAGGGCCTTCAAAGGGTCGCTCATCGACGCCCGCCCGGACGACATGGCCGGCTTCATCATCGCCAGGGTGCTGGAGAAGGTACCCCAGGTGGATGTCTCGACGATCGAAGATGTGATGGTCGGTTGTGGGCTGACGCATCACGAGTCGGGATACAACCTCGGGAGGAACGCCGCGCTGCTGGCCGGACTGCCGGACACCGTGCCCGGAACCACCGTCAACCGCTTCTGTTCCTCGTCGCTGCAGACCATCCGAATGGCAGCGCATGCCATCAAGGCAGGTGAAGGCGACCTCTTTGTGGCCGCCGGCGTTGAGAGCATCACGAGAACGCTGAACAACGGCTTCGACCCCGAGGACTTCAACCCCCGATTCGTGGACGAGAGTCGAGACGACTTCATCAACCACGTCTACATCCCGATGGGGCTGACCGCCGAGAACGTGGCGAAGCGCTACGCAATCAGCCGGGAGCGCATGGATGAGTTCGCGAAGCTGTCCCAGGATCGAGCGGTCGCGGCCCAGGCGGACGGGTTCTTCGACCGGGAGATCGTCCCGTATCCGCTGCCAGATGGCACGCACATGACAAAGGACGACGGGCCGCGGCCGAACACCACGGTGGAGAAGCTGGGCACGTTGCCTGCAGCGTTCCTCCCGAACGGCAAGGTCACCGCGGGTAACTCGTGTCCGCTCAACGACGGAGCCGCCGCGGTGCTTGTGATGTCGGATACGAAGGCCGAGGAACTCGGAGTCGCCCCTCTTGCACGCATCGTCGCCTCGTCCGTGGCCGCGGTGGAACCGGAGTACATGGGGATTGGCCCGATACCCGCGGTGCGAAAGGTGCTCGAGCGAGCCGGAATGAAGATCGGCGATGTCGACATTGTGGAGCTCAATGAGGCATTCGCTGCCCAGGTCCTTCCCGTGAGCGACGAGCTGGGCATCGACATCGAGACCCAGCTCAATCCTCACGGCGGAGCGATCGCTCTCGGTCATCCATTCGGTATGACCGGAGCCCGGATCATGACGACGCTGCTGAATGGCCTGCAGACGTCCGACGGATCGATCGGTCTGGAGACCATGTGCGTTGGGGGAGGCATGGGCATGGCCATGGTGGTGGAACGCTTGACATGACGTCGTGATGACATCATAATGATGTCATGCAAGGATACAGCGCACTCGCCAAACTGGAAGAAGCCGTTTCCCGCCAGGTCGAGCTGGCAGGTGACGACATCTCCGTGGAGACCGCAGCCGGAACGATCCTCGAGATCCTCGAGCCGACGATTCGGGAGATCGTCGTCGATCTTGCCCAGCAGGCCGCCGCCGAGGTGGCGGCCCAGCTCTCCGACTACGAGGTCGACGTGGTGATCTCCGACGGAGAGCCAGAGCTGCGGCTTCGGGAGTCGCAGCCCTCTTCGGACGTCGCGTCGGGCTCCTACGAGGCACGGCTCACCCTTCGGCTTCCTGACAAGATCAAGGCGCTGATCGAGGACGCGGCCGCGGACACGGGCGACTCGGTGAACTCGTGGGTCGTGAAGGCCCTCTCTTCGAAGACAGGCTCCGCTCGCGTGGGTAGGCGGGTGTCGGGGACGGTGGAGCTATGAGTGCTCGGCGGGAGTCGTTTGTCGTTGGGGAGCGTCCGAGAATCTCGGTCCGTATCGGCTCAGGCGGGGTGCGCCTCGTGCATGGTGAGGCCGGCAAGGTCGACGTGGACGTGCGTGGACGCGATGCCGATTCGGTGCTGATCGAACAGGTAGGCGGTTTGGTCAGTGTGGATCAGGAGCAGGGTCGTTTCCGGCGCGGCGCATTGCAGGTCGTCTTCTCGATCCCTCCCGGCGCGGCAGTCTCCGCCTCACTGGCTTCTGCGGATCTCGACGTCGAAGTGCCGGTCGATGAGCTCACGGTGTCGGCAGCCTCGGGTGACATCCGGGTCGGCGAAGTGCGACGGGAGTTGACCGTGAAGACTGCCTCGGGGGACGTCGAGGTGGTATCGCTCCTGGGAAAGGGAAGGATGAATGCCGCATCCGGAGACATTCAGATTCGCAGATTGGATGGAGACTCGACGATCAACACCGCCTCGGGGGACATCGAGGTGGGCGAGGCCCAAGCGGATCTGAACCTGCGTTCGGTCTCAGGCGACATCGACATAGCTCGGTACGTGGGCGTCGACCTCATCACGAGCACGGTGTCCGGGGACGTAACGGTTCGAGTTCCGCGCGGAAGGAGCGTGGACGTCGACCTTCGCAGTCTGTCGGGCCGGATCAAGCTTCCGAAGTCACCAGGAGGCGATACCGGGGAGGGTGAGAAGGTTCACGTCCGGATCAGGTTCAAGTCCGTCTCCGGAGACTTCGAGCTGACTACGTCGGGCTCTTGAGCGTCACGGCGGTTCCTACTGCACCGACGTGGGTGCTCTCGCCGACAGAGACTTCGATTCGCACACCTACGACTGCGTGGGCGCCTCTGGCGAGCGCCTGATCCACCATCGACCTGATCGCCCGATTCCTCGCCGATGGAAGATCGGTCTCGGTTGCCATGGCGTCGCCGGCGACGAGCCCCAGAAACGTGTCGATCTCCCAGGCGCCGGCACCGGGGGTCGTGGTGACGATCGGACGCCACGTGGACCGACCGCCTTCTTGCTGGACCCAGCCCTGAGCGGCGTCCTGCCACTCTGCTCCCCAAGTCACTGAAGGCTCGTCTGGTGGTTCGTCGGTGGCACGGATCACTCTCGTTGCTTCGCCGAGGTCTGCCGCCTCATCGACGGGCTCGATGCCGACGGGTTCTTCGGTCGGTCCTTCGTCGATGGCTTGCTCGATGACCTCTTGGAGGT
>CBEVHI010000003.1:0-34955 GCA_965549635.1 uncultured bacterium
TGGGGACGAAGGGAATGAACGTGGTCGATCTGGTGTTTCCAGAGCGGCAGACTACCCTATACCCCTCAGGGGTACCCTACTTTCGAATGCTGGAGTGAATCATGGCGACCGTTGCATTGACCAAGGACAACTTCGAGGACACGATCATGAACAATGACATGGTCCTCATCGACTTCTGGGCCGAGTGGTGCGGCCCGTGCAAGATGTTCGGTCCGGTCTTCGAGAAGATGTCCGAGCAGTATCCAGACATGGTGTTCGGCAAGGTGGACACCGAAGACCAGCAGGAGCTCGCCGGCTACTTCAACATCCGGTCGATTCCCACGCTGATGGTCTTCCGAGAGAAGGTCATCCTCTTCTCGCAGGCAGGAGCCCTTCCGGAGCCGATGCTCGAGGATCTCATTGGCCAGGTTCGCGAAATCGACATGGAAGACGTCCATCGCAAGATCGAGGAGCAAGCCGCGGAAGCCAACGAAGAGGAGCAAGGCGCAGAAGCCAACGCTTGAGAAGAACTGCATCCGAGGATTCGCTGCCGTCGGGGCTCCGACGGCAGCTCTTTAGGAGTCTGCTGAGTAATGCCGTTGGGCGGATCGGCGATCAGGAGAGGTACGGGTACTCGGCTGAGGTCGATGCGCCTCGGACTATTCTCAGCGGTTCTCACAGAGAGGTGATTCCGTGCCCGGGCGTGACCGCGCAACGATGCTCTTCACAACGAAGTTCGGGGCGGAGCCTTCAGGGCTCGTGCGAGTTCCCGGGCGTGTCAACCTCATTGGCGAACACACCGACTACAACCGCGGGTTCGTGCTCCCGATGGCGGTGGATCGAGAGGTCTGGATCGCCTATCGGCCGAGGTCCGATCGCAGGATCGTGCTCAGATCCGAGGCTTTCGTCGACGACATCCACATCGACCTGGATGCACTGACCCGTGGCGAAGGATGGGGCGAGTACGTCAAAGGGATTGCCTGGGCGATGGAGACCTCGGGAAATCGCCTGCAGGGATGGGAGGGGGTCGTCGCCAGCGATGTCGCCATGGCCGCAGGCCTGTCCTCGTCGGCCGCCCTCGGGATCGCCGTGGAGGCCGTCTTCTCCAAGGTCTCAGACCTCGGCTGGGACCCCACCTCGTTTGCTCGGCTCCAACACCGGTCGGAGAACGAGTGGGTTGGAGTCCGCAGCGGCATGATGGACCCGCTCATTGCGACCGGTGCCCGCAAGGGCCATGCCATGCTGATCGACTGTCTGACCCTCAAGGGCACTCAGGTTCCTCTCCCCAGGGAGGCTGCGATCGTCGTCATGGACACAGGAACGAGAAGGAATCTCGTCGATGCCGGCTACAACGAGCGGCGGAGCCACTGTGAGACTGCGGCTTCTTCCCTTGGTGTCTCCACACTGCGCGACGTCACCCTTGATCAGCTCCAGGGGCACGAACCCCGACTGGGACACGATGTCTTCGGATGCGCCTATCACGTCGTGACCGAGAACGAACGCACCCTTGCCGCGGCCAGAGCCCTCGAACGGCGAGACCTCAGTGAAGTGGGCCGTCTCATGAAGGCCAGTCATGCCTCATTGCGTGACTCGTTCGGTGTCTCCAGCAGACCCCTCGACGCAATGGCGGAGGCTGCCGATCAGACCGCTGGTTGTTTTGGGGCGCGGCTCACAGGAGCCGGCTACGGGGGTGTGGTGATCGGTCTCGTCGCCCGGGAGTCCACTTCCTCCTTCATCGAAGAGGTCGAAGAGGCCTTCCACGAAGCCACCGGCCTCCAAAGCCACTGCTATGTCGTCGAGTCTGCGGATGGCGCGAGCTTCGAGTCACCGTAAACCGCCACCGGATGTAGCCAGAATCTCGCCAGTGGTGTCGCGGCACTCACCAGCCAATCCAGCGCCTCGCGGTAGGCCTTGGTGTCTCCCTGTGAGCCGGCAAGATCCGACTCCACATCTTCGAGCGCGGTCTCGAGACCGTAGAGCAATCCCTGCAGCTCTTCGAGATCCTCACGCGAGATGAGGATCTCATCGGGTCCCAGTCCCCTGGCCCCGGCGAGCTTGCGAGCGATGTGCGCCTGCTGTCGGCAGCCTTGCTTACAGTACCGGCGAGGTCGACCAACGCCTTTCTGCTCGGGGAGCACTCCCCCGCACCAACCACAACGGCGAGCTCGTTTCGTCACGTGACGGATGCTAGCGAACACGTTTTCGGTTTCGCAGGATTGCGAACCCGATCACCGCGATCAATGCAAACGAGAACCACTGGATCGCATAGGAGAGATGCGGTCCGTTGCTCAGCTGAGGATCCTCAGGGACGACCGGTTGCGGTCCACTGGCGTCGGGGATCTGAGACCGCAGCTCGATGTACATCGGCTCGAGCGGCCAAGGGAGCTGCGCGGCAAGCCTGTCGAGATCAGGCCAGTAGATCTGGGTGAGCACGCCCGATGCGGGGTCCGTTGGCCCCACGGCAGGTGGCTGTCGCGAGCTGCGCAACACTCCGGTTACTTCGACGCGACCGTCTGGTGGCGCCAGCTGGGTCAAGGGGGTGCTGTCGAAGGAGAGAGGTACCCACCCCCGATCGACGAGGACCGCGTGCCCGTCCGTGAGGATCAGCGGTGTGAGTACATGGAAGCCGTTCTGCCCGTCGTTGGATCGGTTTCTCAGAAGCAGCTCATGCTCAGGGGCGTACTCCCCCACCGTCACGACGCGCCGGTACTCGACGTCGGCAGGATCTTCGAGCGCCTCTGCCAGAGGGATCGTCTTTGCTCCGAGGCGCAGCGCAATCTGTTCGTTGGCGGCACTTCGCTCTTCGAGACGATCGAGCTGCCAGACACCAAGTCTCATGAACGCCGCCGCGAGCAGGAGCACGGCAATCCAGCCGACGGTCTGGGCTGAGCGGCTCATCGTTGAACTCTATGCCGCCGGATCCTCCCGGGAGCGCTGCAAGAGGAGTCGCGCCAGTTCGAGCGCTGTTGCGTCGTCAGGAGCGGAGTAGGCGACAGGTCGCTCGATCCACCCTGCGATCTGTGCTGGAGAGACCGGCTCGTGCCCCTGCAAAGCCTCGGCCAACTCGTCGCTCCAGAACCACCGCACCGTGTACCTCCCTCGATCGCTCCCACCGTACAGCGCGTGTCAAGAGACTCGGACCTGGGGAAATACAGGCTTGCCATTCACCCTCAGTCGGTCACGTAGGAGGCGCCGGAGCGGCGTGGATCAACGCCCGTCTCGAGAGTCCCGTCAGGGTGCAGGGCTGCCGCGGCAACCCCTCCGAAGAACATGTCGAGGCCTTCGAATGCTCTTGTCGATGCGTCGACTGCGTCCATGGGCATCCCCGGCTCGCAGGCGACCAGGTAGGCGTCCTCGGTCAGTTCGACGTGCACCCGGGGATGCGACACGGCCTCCTGAAGGCCCATGCCGAGGTCAACGTGATTGAGAAAGGATTGGAGGATCGCCGTCGTGATCCGGTCGGCGCCTGGTGACCCAATCGCCACGACAGCGCCCGAGTCACTTCGGGCGATGGTTGGTGCCATGTTCGAGAGCAACCGCTGACCCGGCTCCAGCGAATGCAGTCCGCCCGGGTTCAGCTCCAACTCGCCGAGAGAGTTGTTCAACCAGATACCGGTGCCCGGTGGCATGGATCCGGAACCGTACCCGGCCGAGAACGTGGCCGAGCATGCGAGCCCACCGCCGTCGACCACGGAGGTGTGGATCGTCGACGGAGACTCGAGCAGGCTCTCGAATCCATCCCTCTCGATCGCGTCCAATAGGGCTAGCGCCTCTCTGGCCAGGTCTTCTGACCCGTCGAGGTGCTCCTTGCGATAGGCGAAGACGGTCCGCTCGACAGCCACCAGCCTGGCGACGGCCTCAGGCGTCCAACCCCTGTCCAGTCCCTTCATCGACATCAACATCGCGGCCAGGGCAGCCCCTCCGACGGAGGGAGGTGGGTTCGTGGCGACTCTCCATCGATCGTGGTCGAGGACGAAGGAGTCGCGGGAGAGTGCCTCGTAGTCGGCCATGTCCCGAACGGTCAACAGGCCGCCCCCACGGTCGACATCCGCCAGGATGCGCTCCGAGAGACGCCCTTCGTAGAAGGCTCTGGCCCCTTCATTGGCGATCTCCTCGAGGCTCTCCGCCAATCCGGGGATACGCACGATGTCACCTTCACCCAGGCATTGCCCCGTCGAGTCATGGAGTGCCGAATGGCTGGCCTCGTGCCAGCCGAAGATGGTGTCGTGACAGTGTGCGAGGTAGCGGGCTGCCGCCCCGGAGAGGGGGAAGCCCCGACGAGCCAGTTCGATCGATGGTTCGACCAACCGGCTCCACGGCAGGTCGCCGTACAGGTCCGATGCCAGCTGACAGGCAGCCGGTGCCCCGGGGACAGCGATCGAGCCGGGGCCAACCGTCGTCGTCATCCCGCCTCCGTACGCCATCCACGCGTCGAAGACCCCGCCTCCGAACCGTGACCGATCCTGGCCCTTCCCCGGCATCACTGCATAGCCGTCAATGGTGCGAGGGTCGCCGTCGGGCGGCCAGATGGTGAGGAACCCTCCTGCACCAAGGGCAACGATTCCCGGCTCGGAGATCATGCCGACGAGGGATGCGGCGATGGCGGCGTCGACGGCGTTGCCACCTTGAGAAGCTATCTGTTGGGCCGCAGCGGCCGCGTGTGGAGAGACTGCCGCAGCAGCGAGACGCGTCATATCGGCTAGAGCGTAATCGCAGCACTGCTCCTACGACTTGGTACGGTCAGTCTGTGCACGTGTTTCGGTTCGCCCTGATCGGCTTGCTCGCGCTCTCGACGGCAGGCTGTGCCCCACCGGCATCCCCCGGGCCGGTCGGATGTGCCGACGTTCTCTCCGTCGAGGTGTCGGCATCCTCTGATGGAACCTATCGCTTCGATGTCACCGTCGCATCGGACGACACCGGATGGGAGAAGTACGCCGACGCATGGGAGGTGAGAACGCCCGCCGGCGTTGTCGTCGCCACGCGTCAGCTGGCCCATCCTCACGTCGAAGAACAGCCGTTCACTCGCTCCCTCTCCGGCGTGCGTGTGCCCTCAGAGACGCTCATCGTCGCTGCCCGGGACTCGGTGGAGGGCTTCTGTGGTGACACGTTCACCATCCGTATTCCCGAGGGTACCGGGGGTTGAGTGCTCGAGACACGGGGACGAGTCCGGGCGAACGGCGACTTGTTCCGCGATGATCTCCAGTCTGCTGCGACGTCCCTTTGCACCATCCCAGAACCGCCGCTGCACCGTGCCGACCACCCAGAGCCGGGATCCGGTTGACAACCCGGTCATGTCGTCGGAGGGGTCCCAGAGGGTGACGGGAAGCACGTCCACCCTTCGACGCGGACGCTCGCTTCGGACCGTGAGAAGGTAGCGAATGAGACGCGAACCGGACTCGAAAGAGCGTATCTCCGGCGGCGCTGCCAGGTGTCCACCGAGAACCGTCAGGTTGAAGTCCATGTCGATGCCTTTCCGGGGAAGGCGGGAGGTGACGCCGAGCGTACGAGACAGGTGTGACAGCTTCGCCTACTCTGGCCGCATGAAAGACCTACGTGCCGTCGAGATCGGCGATCACCTGTACGCGATCGATGCCTGGATGGAGGGACAGCCGGAGCGGCTTGCCTGCTACCTCTTCGACACCCCGGAGCGGGTTCTGGTCGAAGTCGGTCCCTCCGCCACGCTAGGCCACCTCATCGACGCCCTGGATGCGCTCGGGGTAGATGATCTCGCCGCGTTTGTCGTCACCCACATTCATCTGGATCACGCCGGTGGAGTCGGGCAGATGGCCAAGCGCTACCCGAACGCGCGGATCGGCGTTCACACGCGAGGAGCCCGGCATCTGGTCAACCCTGACCGCTTGTGGGCGTCCGCAGCGCAGGTCTTCGGGGAGGAGTGGCTTCTGCGCGAATGGGGACCGATGGAACCGGTGGATACCGAACGGCTCATCGTTCTCGATGAGGGGAGCCGGGTTTCCCTGGGTGCCGGCAGGTCTCTCGACGTCATGTACACCCCGGGCCACGCGAAACACCATGTCGTGTTTCAGGACTCTGCGGAAGGGGGAATGTTTGTTGGGGATGCGCTTGGACTGTGCTATCCGCACGGCCACTTCGTGCAGCCGGTCACACCTCCGCCCGACTTCGACCCCGACGCGCAGATCGAGCAAATGCATCGTATGCGGCAGCGTCAGCCGAGCTTCCTCGGGTTCGCCCACTTTGGGCCACGCTACGACGTGGACGCCACGCTCGAAGAGGCCGAACAACGCTTGCGCGAGTGGGTTGACGCGGTTGCCACGTTCTCCGAACTCACCAACGACGATGCCGGAGAGCGTCTGAGGGTGTGGACCGAGCGCAAGTACCAGGCCCTCGGCTACGGCAGCGTCGAGATCGCCGGCTACGCGGAGAAGACCAACTGGCCGATGCAGGCAGCCGGCATCAGAAGGTGGCTGGCCTCCCGGTGAGCTGCTGTCGGTCCGGACTCAGTGGGCGATCAACGCAAACGGAAACTCGAATGCCGAATCGCTGCTGACCTGCTGTTCGAGCGGAGTGACCACGTCGCCTCTCGTGAGAGCATTGCCGTACACGAAGACCGGCATCCCTAGCTCGAGTTGGCCAAGCAGGTAGGTCATATCCGGAATGCGCACACGCACACACCCGTGTGAGGCCGGATACGTTGGCACGCTGCTGGATCCGTGGATGGCGTACCCGCCCCTGAAGTAGTAGGGCTCGTAGAGGCCACCCAGGTACGAGATCCGCCAGCCTTCGACATGGCGGTAGAAGGAGAACGCCCCCTCCGGCGTTCGCGCCCGAGCGATGCCTCCTCCTCGACCCCGGTAGGTGCCGCCGCTTCCCGAGGAGATAGGAAGCACACTCGTGACCGCCTGATTCTCGATGAGGAAGAGCACCTGGCGTTGGAGATCTACCTCGACTCGATCGGGATCGACAGACGCCTCGAGTTGGATGGGCTCATCGAAGAACACCCAGTACGTCGACCGAAAGATCCCGTCCCTGGGAAGCCCGTGAGCTTTCTCGAAAGCGATCACGGCCGCCTGCAAGGCCTCACCGAACCGACCGTCGACCGTACCCGGACGGAAGCCTTGTTCGGCCAGCCGTCGTTGAAGGAGCCGGACGCCGTAGCCTGTCGATCCTGCCTTCAGTTCCCGCGGAGGCGCCCACCCCTCTCCGTACCCGAACACGTTGGGGTCGTCGAACGAGACGGCGACCGCCTGGTTCCCGGCCAACGTCACGACCAGAACCGCGCCCACGATCACCACGAGCACTCCGCGAACCACTTCTCTCCCTGGCACAACAAAGGCATCGACCATCGAGGCCCGTAGCTTGAGTCTACGCTCCGCCTTGGCGTATTTCCCCTCTGAGTTCGTCGAGACCGGGCATCGATGGATCGTGCTTCTCGATGGCCCGAAGAAGCTTCAACGCCGTCTCCCGGTCACCGAGACGTCCCGCAGCCCGGGCGGCGACGAACCATTGTCGGAGATCCTCTTCGAACGGATTCTGGCTCAGTCGCTTTGGATTGGCTACTTCCCATGCCGATCGCGCCTCGCCCTGGTCCATCAGGAAGGAGGCGAAGACGACCCGCCCCTCCTTGAGGACCTCGGGTCGACCACCCAGTTCCGCCAGCTCGTTCCAGACCTTGCGGACATCTTCGTCGCGGCCGAGGGCGCGAAGAGCGTCCATCTCGACGGGCATATGGACCGTGTCTCCGGTGAGACGCCGGTAGGTCCTGAGCTCGGTGAGCGCCTCCTTCCAGAGCCCGCTCCGATAGGCACTCAACCCGAGTAGTTCGCGGATGGCTGCCGCTCGGGGAGAGAGCTGCTTCGTCTTGAGGAGCACGGAGCGGGCCTTCTGATAGCGTCCGCCGGCAAAGGCGTCCGTCCCTGCTTCGAGCAGGTAGAGCGTCTCTTCGAGCCGTTCTTTGCGGGTGACGCGCGTGATCTCCTCGCGTAGCCACTTCGGCAGGGTCGTCCCCTTGCCGGTGACGATGCGACGCTCCCGATCTGGACTCCCCTGGGCCCGAGACCGTGGTCGTTTGTCCTTGTCTCGACGATCGGTGGGCATTTGACCTCCAAACAGATGGGCCGCCCTGTCGGCGGCCCATCTGTCACATATGTGTCCGGCGGCGACCTACTCTCCCAGGGGTGTGAACCCCAAGTACCATCGGCGCTGGCGGGCTTAACTTCCGTGTTCGGAATGGGAACGGGTGGTTCCCCGCCGCTATCACCACCGGAAACCCGGTGAGTGCTCGGCACCCCGAGCACTCCATAGCGAGCATGTATGCGGAGTTGGATTCAAATCCAAGCCCTCGGCCGATTAGTACCGGTCAGCTCAACGCATTGCTGCGCTTACACATCCGGCCTATCAACCTGGTCATCTACCAGGGGCCTTACCCGATTTGTTCGGTGGGAGATCTCATCTTGAGGTGGGCTTCACACTTAGATGCCTTCAGCGCTTATCCCTTCCGTACTTAGCTAACCAGCCATGCCCTTGGCAGGACAACTGGCACACCAGAGGTACGTCCATCCCGGTCCTCTCGTACTAGGGACAGATCCCCGCAAATCTCCTACGCCCGCGACGGATAGGGACCGAACTGTCTCACGACGTTCTAAACCCAGCTCGCGTGCCGCTTTAACGGGCGAACAGCCCGACCCTTGGGACCTGCTCCAGCCCCAGGATGCGACGAGCCGACATCGAGGTGCCAAACCGCGCCGTCGATATGGACTCTTGGGCGCGATAAGCCTGTTATCCCCGGAGTACCTTTTAGCCGATGAGCCATGGCGCTTCCACATGCCACCATGGGATCATTAAGCCCGACTTTCGTCCCTGCTCGACTTGTAAGTCTCGCAGTCAAGCTCCCTTGTGCCTTTACACTCAACGCCTGATTGCCGACCAGGCTGAGGGAACCTTTGGGCGCCTCCGTTACTCTTTAGGAGGCCACCGCCCCAGTGAAACTGCCCACCAGGCACTGTCCCTGATCCGGATAACGGATCGAGGTTAGAAGCCCGCTATACGAAGGGTGGTATTTCAAGGGTGACTCCACGCCAGCTGACGCCAACGCTTCCAAGTCTCCCACCTATCCTACACATCGTATATCAGACTCCAATGCCAAGTTGCAGTAAAGGTTCCGGGGTCTTTCCGTCCTGTCGCGGGTAGTGAGCATCTTTACTCACAATGCAATTTCGCCGAGTCCCTGGTTGAGACAGTGCCCAAGTCGTTACGCCATTCGTGCAGGTCGGAACTTACCCGACAAGGAATTTCGCTCTATGTAGCCCCCATGTCGCCATGGGGATAGGACCATATCTTCGCCTCAGCCGTCGAGCTGAGGGGGCTGGCGTATGGCCTCTGAGGATTCCAGAAATCGAGACCGCGCTTTGCGATGCATCGATTCGGTCAGCTTGGCGATGCGAGCCAGCCCCTCGAGTACGAGGTGCTCGCCGCGTTCCATCGACCGAACGATGTCTGCGAATGTGTTGAAATCCGCTCGCTTGTTGGTGATCAGTGGGTGTTCTTCGAAGAACGGGATGACGCGATCCACGAGGTCGGCGCGGCGCTTCACGGAGAAGCGCGCGAGCTTCGCTTTGTGGTTGTCATGCCGGGTACTCTCCATCAGCCTTCCGCATCCGAAGAACTCGAGGATGACCTCGAGCGCCTCGACAGATGTGGCTGCTTGCGTGACCGAGAACTCATGCTGGACTTGCCAGCCGAGTCTGCAGCCGCGGTTGCGAACCACGCTGATGGAGAAGCAGCCCTCGCCGTCGACGAAGCCGACGATCCACTGCTCGATTCCTGGCCTTTCCTGCTGATTGTCCGCACCGATCGGTTTGTCACTGTCCATGACCACAACCCTATGGTTTGGGTGTGACACGAACGAGTACCGTCGGATACACGGGGTTTCCAGCATATAGCCAGCTGCAACCCGCGATGTTGCCACCGCGGAGGGCAGTCACTCTTGCACGGAGAGTGGTTCTACCTTAGGACCGTTATAGTTACGGCCGCCGTTTACCGGGGCTTGACTTCAGAGCTTCGCCTTACGGCTAACCCCTCCGCTTGACCTTCCGGCACCGGGCAGGCGTCAGAGCGTATACGTCGTCTTGCGACTTAGCACGCTCCTGTGTTTTTAGTAAACAGTCGCTTGGGCCTGGTTTCTGCGGCCCCCTCAGGCTTCGGACGCAAGTCCTACACCTTACCGGGGCGCCCCTTCTCCCGAAGTTACGGGGCCAATTTGCCGAGTTCCTTAACCAGGGTTCTCTCGCTCGCCTTGGTATTCTCTACCTGTCCACCTGTGTCGGTTTGGGGTACGGGCGCCTGCGCACTCACTAGAGGTTTTTCTAGGCGGCTTGGGCGTTCAGCGGCTTCGCCTGAATCGGCTCGGCATCGTGCCTCGGGAACACGAGGTCCGGATTTGCCTAGACCTCTCCCTACACACTTACCCCGGGTCAACCAACGCCCGGGTCCGCTTACCCTTCCGCGTCACCCCATTGTTCGCCTACTACCAGCGGGGTCGGTAGGCCCCGAAGGGCTTTCCTTAGCACACTGGGTTTGGCCGGATCGCACGCGAGGCGGTACGGGAATATCAACCCGTTGTCCATCGATTACGCCTTTCGGCCTCACCTTAGGTCCCGACTAACCCTGGGCGGACGAACCTTCCCCAGGAACCCTTGGACATCCGGCGGAGGAGATTCTCACTCCTCTTTCGCTACTCATGCCGGCATTCGCACTCGGGCAGCCTCCACGGCTGGCTCACGCCGCCGCTTCGAGGGCTGCTCGACGCTCCCCTACCGATCCTGTCGCCTGGACCCACACCTCGAGAGGTATGGGTCGAGCTCATGACAGAATCCCGCAGCTTCGGCACCGAACTTGAGCCCCGTTACATTTTCCGCGCAGAATCACTCGACCAGTGAGCTGTTACGCACTCTTTCAAGGATGGCTGCTTCTAAGCCAACCTCCTGGCTGTTTGGGCGACTCCACATCGTTTCCCACTAAGTTCGGATTTAGGGGCCTTAGCTGGCGGTCTGGGCTGTTTCCCTTTCGACTACGAAGCTCATCCCCCGCAGTCTGACTGCTGTATTCTAAAGCCATGAGATTCGGAGTTTGACTGGGGTCAGTAAGCTTGTTGGCCCCCTAGCCCAATCAGTGCTCTACCCCCATGGCGAAACATACAACGCTAGCCCTAAAGCTATTTCGGGGAGAACCAGCTATCACCGAGTTTGCTTGGCCTTTCACCCCTATCCACAGGTCATCCCCCAAGTTTTCAACCTTGGTGGGTTCGGGCCTCCACGAGGTCTTACCCTCGCTTCACCCTGCCCATGGATAGATCACTCGGATTCGGGTCCAGGACACGCGACTCGACGCCCTATTCAGACTCGCTTTCGCTGCGGCTTCGGCACACGCCTTAACCTTGCCACGTATCGCTGACTCGCCGGCTCATTCTTCAAAAGGCAGGCGGTTAGGGATCAATGATCCCCTCCCACTGCTTGTAGGTCCACGATTTCAGGTTCTCTTTCACTCCCCTCACCGGGGTGCTTTTCACCTTTCCCTCACGGTACTAGTTCACTATCGGTCGCTAGGAAGTACTTAGCCTTACGAGGTGGTCCTCGCAGATTCACACGGGATATCCCCCGTGATACTTGGGAACTCCACCAGGAGATCGATGCGCTTTCGCCTACAGGGCTGTTACCTTCTGCGGCCCGTCGTTCCAGACAGGTTCAGCTCACGCTCGATTTTGTGACTCCTTGACGGCTCCGATGCGCCGTCGGGTGGGTCCCACGACCTCGGTATGGCAACACCATCGGGTTATTCCACCACACCGGTTTAGGCTCATTCCCTTTCGCTCGCCGCTACTCGGGAAGTCGTTGTTACTTTCTTTTCCTCGGGGTACTGAGATGTTTCAATTCCCCCGGTTCCCTCTACCGGCCCTATATATTCAGACCGGAGTGACTGGGCATTACCCCAGACGGGTTTCCCCATTCGGATATCCCCGGATCGAAGCTCGCTTGACAGCTCCCCGGGGCTTTTCGCAGCCTGCCGCGTCCTTCTTCGGCTCCTAGCGCCAAGGCATCCATCGTAGACCCTTAGTAGCTTGGATAGATAGAATCCAAAACGTTATACATGCTCGCTATGCAGTTCTCAAGGTGCCGTCAAGAGAGACGATCAATATGACCGAACTCCCTCACAACTAAACAGCGTGCCTCATTTGACCATCCGAAACAAGTCCGAGTGGCCAACATCGTCAGTAAATCAACTAAGAGCTATGAGGCCTAAGCCTCGTTGTTGCTCCTTAGAAAGGAGGTGATCCAGCCGCACGTTCCCGTACGGCTACCTTGTTACGACTTCATCCCAATCGCCGACCCCACCTTCGGCAGCTCCTTCCCAAAAGGGTTAGGCCACTGACTTCGGGTGTTGCCGACTTTCGTGATGTGACGGGCGGTGTGTACAAACCCCGAGAACGCATTCACCGCGGCTTTGCTGATCCACGATTACTAGCGACTCCGACTTCATGGAGTCGAGTTGCAGACTCCAATCCGAACTGAGGCCGGCTTTAAGGGATTCGCTCACCCTCGCGGGATCGCAGCCCGTTGTACCGACCATTGTAGCATGCGTGCAGCCCTGGGCATAAGGGGCATGAGGACTTGACGTCATCCCCACCTTCCTCCGAGTTATCCCCGGCAGTCTCCTATGAGTCCCCACCATAACGTGCTGGCAACATAGGACAGGGGTTGCGCTCGTTGCGGGACTTAACCCAACATCTCACGACACGAGCTGACGACAGCCATGCACCACCTGTCATGGGCGCTTCCGCACACCATATCTCTATGGTTTTTCCCATGATGTCAAGCCCAGGTAAGGTTCTTCGGGTTGCATCGAATTAAGCCGCATGCTCCGCCGCTTGTGCGGGGTCCCGTCAATTCCTTTGAGTTTTAGCCTTGCGGCCGTACTCCCCAGGCGGGGCACTTAACGCGTTAGCTTCGGCACAGCAGACGTTGATAAATCCGCCACACCCAGTGCCCAACGTTTACAGCGTGGACTACCAGGGTATCTAATCCTGTTTGCTCCCCACGCTTTCGCTCCTCAGCGTCGGTACCGGCCCAGAGAACCGCCTTCGCTACTGGTGTTCCTCCCGATATCTGCGCATTTCACCGCTACACCGGGAATTCCATTCTCCTCTACCGGACCCTAGCCACAGCAGTATCGACCGGCGTCCCGAGGTTGAGCCTCGGGTTTTCACGATCGACTTGCTGAGCCGCCTACGAGCCCTTTACGCCCAATAAATCCGGACAACGCTTGCCCCCTACGTATTACCGCGGCTGCTGGCACGTAGTTAGCCGGGGCTTCTTCTGAAGGTACCGTCATTATTCGTCCCTTCTGAAAGAGGTTTACAACCCGAAAGCCTTCATCCCTCACGCGGCGTCGCTGTCTCAGGCTTTCGCCCATTGGACAAGATTCCCTGCTGCTGCCTCCCGTAGGAGTCTGGGCCGTGTCTCAGTCCCAGTGTGGCTGATCGTCCTCTCAGACCAGCTACCCGTCGTTGCCTTGGTGAGCCGTTACCTCACCAACAAGCTGATAGGCCGCGAGCCCCTCCCAAAGTAGCGGACCATTTCCTCGATAGGCCATGCGACCCATCGAGGGTATCCGGTATTAATCCGGGTTTCCCCGGGCTATCCCAGTCTTTGGGGTAGGTTGCTCACGTGTTACTCACCCGTTCGCCGCTCCGTCATACCAGTTGGTTACCCATCCGATATGCGTCGCTCGACTTGCATGCATTAGGCGCGCCGCCAGCGTTCGTCCTGAGCCAGGATCAAACTCTCCAACGTACAGATTCAGGCTCCCCAAAAGGGTTGCCCTCGAACTGTCAGAGAGATTTCCTAGTTGCGCCTCGAGCTTGACATCCCGAGACGCGCCTTGGAGTACGTCCATCCCGAGCGGCGAACCGCCGAGGATGGATTACTGACTATTTGGCACGCTGTTTAGTTGTCAAGGAGCCCGGAGCGCTCAGACAGCGTCTGGGCAGCGTTCCAACCCCTGGAGGTTTCGACTCGCCCCACCGACTCGTGTCGGCAGGCACCGATCCCGGCGGGCGACCCCCGGGGGATGGAACTGTAACCGTTTCCCCACCGATGTCAAACCACCGCGCTCCCAGCGCACGAGCCTGTCCCGCCAAGTCGACACGGCACCCGGCCCGGCGCACCGTTCGGGCAAGAAGGGCGAGGTTCGGCGCTTCTGTCAGGGCGACATCGTGACTCGTGAGCGGCGCCGGTTCTCCTCGACTGCCGCATCTCAGAAACCTGAGGTCAGTCCGAGGCGAGCCTCATACGGGCGTACCGACGCTTGCCGACTTGAAGTGTGGCACCGGCCAACGCAGAGCTTGGCAGAGTCTCCTCGAGTACCTTCTCGCCATCGACCTTCACCGCGCCCTGGGCAATCAGGCGCCTGGCATCGCTCGAGCTGTTGGCCAGCCCGTGCTCTCGCAGGAAGCCGGGGAGCCAGACCTCTTCCCCTTCGGGCAAGGTGAGCTCGGGGGCGTCGTCCGGCACCTCGTGGCGCTTGAACAGAAGATCGAAGGAGGCTTCAGCCGCCGCGGCTGCTTCGTCTCCCCAGTAGATGCCGACAATCTGTGCGGCCAGTCGTCGTTTGGTCTCTCCCGGATGTAGCGAGCCGTCGGCGAGACCACGGGCGACGCCGCCCAGCTCTTCCTCTGTCATGTCGGTGCACAACTCGAAGTAGGAGACAATCAGCTCGTCGGGGATGCTCATGAGCTTGCCGAACATGTCGCCGGCAGGTTCGTCGATCGCCACGTAGTTGCCCAGAGATTGCGACATCTTGTGAACACCGTCTGTCCCGAGGAGCAGCGGCATTGTCATCGGAATCTGGGGATCCTGGCCGGCGCGCTCCTGCAGCACCCTGCCCACCATGAGGTTCCACAGCTGATCCGCGCCGCCCAGTTCGACATCGGCCTCCACAGCCACGGAATCCATACCCTGGAGAAGCGGATAGAGGAACTCCATCAGGGAGATCGGCTGGTTGGCCTCGTATCGCTTGGCGAAGTCCCCCCGCTCGAGCATCTGGGCCACGGTCACCTGCGACGTCAACTCGAGGATCTCTCTCATATCCAGCGCTCCCAGCCACTCCGAGTTGTAGCGAATCTCCAGCGGCTCGGGGAGAAGGACCTTTCGGAACCCACCCAGAAGGTTCTCGGCGTACCGGGCCACTTCCTCGGCAGAGAGACGCCGGCGAGTTTCGCTCTTGCCCGAAGGGTCCCCCACCTGAGCGGTGAAGTCACCCACGATCAGCACAGCGGTGTGTCCGAACTCCTGGAACTCCCTGAGCTTTCGCAGTACCACAGCCCAACCCAGGGTCACCGCCGGAGCGGTCGGATCCAGACCCAACTTGATCCTCAACGGCCTCCCCAACGCAAGCTTGCGCTCCAGTGCTTCCTCTGTGACGACCCGCTCGGTGCCTCGCAACAGCTCGGTCAGCATGCATCCTCCTCGGTTGCGCAGGTTAGTGCCGGACCCTCCGCGAACTGAAGGCACCCGCACAAGGCGACCCGGTCGACGGGAGCACCAAATCCCTGTCTTCCACCGACAGGTCGGTACGCTGGCTGCGACAGTGGTGCGCCGTCGCGATGGCCAAGCGGGACGGTGGATCGCCACCCGGGAAGGCTATGAAGCGCTGGTTGCTACTCCTTGCCGGCTTCTCGCTGCTGGCGGCAGCGTGCGGCCTGCAGCCGATCGATGACCCTGGACTGGGCACTCGGGGTCTGACTTCGCTCGTCTACGCCGCTGACGGCTCGATACTCGCGCAGTGGCACGCCGAAGAGGACCGCGTGCTGGTCGGCTTCGACGAGCTTCCCCGCTCGCTCATCGATGCCGTCGTGGCCATCGAGGATGAGCGCTACTGGGAGCACGCCGGCGTCGATCTTCGGGCGCTGGCTCGTGCCATCGTCGCGAACCTCGACGCCGGCGGAGTCGTCCAGGGGGCCTCCACCATCACCCAGCAGTACCTCAAGAACGTGGTGTTGACCCCCGAGGTCACACTCGACCGCAAGCTGACCGAGGCGGCCCTGGCTCTTCGGCTCGAGGAGGGCCTCACGAAGGAGGAGATCCTCGAGCGATACCTCAACACGGTCTACTTCGGCGATGGCGCATACGGCGTGGGAACTGCTGCCGCACACTTTTTTGCGAAGTCCCCCGCAGACCTGACACCTGGCGAGTCGGCGCTTCTGGCGGCTCTCATACAATCGCCTTCCGACACCGATCCTTATCGCCATCCTGAAGACGCACTGCGCCGCCGCAGGGTGGTCCTTGACAAGATGGTCGAGCTTGGCTGGCTCACACCCTTCGATGCAGAGTCCGCCGACCAGGAGCCTCTCAGCCTGAGTCCGCGCACGAGCACCCAGCAGGAGCGCTATCCCTACTTCACCGAGGAGGTCAAGCGCCGTCTTCTCGCCGATCCAGCACTGGGACCGACCGCCCAGGATCGGTACAACGCGCTGTTCCGCGGAGGCCTCCGGATCTACACGACCATCGATCCTGCGGTCCAGGAGGCGGCCCGTGCCGCCGTGGACTCCGTGATCGAAGGAGAGCATCCCTCGGCTGCCGTCGCAGCCGTAGACCCTCGCACCGGACATGTGCTCGCACTCGTGGGTGGACGAGACTTCTATGACCCGAAGGATCCGCACGCCCAGTTCAACCTCGCGGTGCAAGGTCGACGCCAGCCAGGATCGGCCTTCAAGCCGTTCACTCTTGCTGCCGCTCTCGAACACGGTCTCACGCTCGACTCGGTGTTTCAGGGCGGACGTTCCATCACCATTGAGACCGATTCCGGCCCCTGGACCGTCCAGAACTACAACGAAGCAGCATTTCCCAACCTGACGCTCCTCGAAGGCACGGTGTACAGCGTGAATGTCGTCTACGCTCAGGTCGTCAACCTCGTCGGCGCCGAACACGTCGTCGATGTCGCAGAGGCGGCCGGTATCGACCAGGATCTGCAGCCCTTCGACTCCATCGCCCTCGGAGCACAAGAGGTTTCTCCCTTGGACATGGCTTCTGCGTACGGGACGTTCGCCGCGGACGGCATCCACGTAGACCCCATCTTCGTGACCTCGATCGAGACACATGACGGAATCAACATCTGGGAACCCGTCCCGGTCGTCACCGAAGCGATGGACAAGAGCATCGCTCAATCGGTGACCGCCGCTCTCACCGAGACGGTGCTGCGCGGCACGGGTCAGCAGGCCAAGATTGGCCGACCGATCGCCGGCAAGACCGGTACCTCTCAACAGCACAGGGATGCGTGGTTCGTCGGCTACACCCCCGAGCTCTCGGCAGCGGTATGGGTGGGGTATGCGGAGGGACAGGTGGCCATGGAGCCCCCCACCACACCGTTCACCATCACCGGAGGAACGTGGCCTGCGCAGATCTGGGCACGCTTCGCATCCGGCGCGCTTGCGGGCACTCCCTACGGCCAGCTCCCCACAGCAGACACCGAGGGCATGGTCACCGTCGAGGTCGATCTGTCCACCGGGTTCCTCGCCGGACCCTACTGCCCGAGATCCCACGTCGCTCGGATCAGGGTACCGGCCGACCAGGTGCCAACGGTGGTCTGCCCGGTGCACAATCCAGCCGGAGTCGTCGAAGCAGGTGCGGCAACCGTGCCCGACGTGATCGGTCTCGACCTCGGATCTGCGGTCGAAGCACTCACGACAGCCGGCTTCACGAACCGCATCGACTGGAGTGATGGAGGCTCGCTGGCACAGGGAACCGTGTTCAATCAGAGTCCTTCCGCCGGAGTCCCCGCTCAGGCCGGGAGCCAGGTGCGTCTCGTTGTTGCCGGCCCTGAACCCGGTTCCACTGTTCCTTCGGTGCTTGGTTTTCCTGTCGATCAGGCCACAGCGGAGCTCCAGGCCATCGGAGTGGCTGTCGAGGTCATCACCGAAGCCGAGGCGAACCCGAACGATGCGGCGCGCCGAAGCGGCGTCGTCTGGAAACAGCAACCCGCGCCGGGATCACCCGCCGGGCCTCCGGTGCGGATCTGGGCAAACCCCTAGAGATGTCCCTGGCGACTACTCCCCGGAGGCGACCACGTAGCGCCACAGCCGGTCTGTGGCCCTGCTCACGCCGATCCTTGCGGTAGCTCGTACCTTTGGGTGGTCCTTGCCCAGCACCAGGCGGACCGGACCGTTTGAGAGGCTGGTCCCATCATGGTCACCGGTGATCCCCATTGCCTGACACAGCTTTCCGGGACCGTCACACAGGTGATCCGCTCTCCCCCTGCGCTGCTGCATCATCGCCACGCCATCGAGCGGCACACCAGCCCGCAAGAGAACCGCTTCTCCACGCCCCTCTTGGCCGGTCACCACGTTGGCACACCAGTGCACGCCGTAGGAGCGATAGACATACAACGTCCCCGCGGGGGCGAACATGGACGCATTGCGCCCGGATCGGCCCTTGGCCGCGTGGCTGGCCGGGTCGTCGAAGCCGCCATAGGCTTCCACTTCGACGATTGCCACCTCTGTGACGACGCCTTCGAACTCGGTGCGCAGCTTCGCTCCAAGGAGAAGCGGGGCAATCTCAGCGACAGACCCTTCTGGAAACTCGATCACTCGAACAGGTGAAGGAGCAAGGCCTTGAAGCTGTGGAGGCGATTCTCCGCCTGGTCGAGAATCCGCGAACGAGCGTGATCGACCACCGCATCGGTCACCTCGCTCCCCCGGTGTGCGGGCAGACAATGCAGGAAGATCGCATCGCCATTTGCCTTCTCGAAGAGCTCGAGATCGACCTGGAATGGAGCGAACAGTCGACTCCGCTCGTCCGCTTCTGCCTCCTGTCCCATCGAGGCCCACACGTCGGTGTAGACGACGTCGGCGCCACTCACCGCTTCGTCCGGATCGCCGGTCACGAGGACGTCTCCGTATGAAGCCGCCTTCTTCACATACTCCGGGTCAGGTTCATAGCCTGCGGGCGTCGCGAGGCGCACCTTCATTCCCACCATTGCCGCGCCGACCATGAGCGAGTGAGCAACGTTGTTGCCGTCGCCGACATAGGCGAGCACCGTTCCGGCCAGCGGCCGGTTCTGCGCGATCGTCTGCAGGTCGGCCAACGCCTGACAGGGGTGTTCAAGGTCCGAGAGCAGGTTGATCACCGGAGCTTCGGCGTGCCTCGCCACCTCAACGAGATCGGAGTGATTGAACACCCGCATCGCAATCACATCGAGGTATCGGTTCAACACCCCCGCAACGTCCTTGACCGCCTCGCGTGTCCCGAGGCCCACTTCCTGCTGACCCAGGACCACCGGAGTTGCACCGAGTTGCGCGGTGGCGAGCTCGGTTGACACCCTGGTTCTCGTCGATGGTTTCTGGAAGAACAGTCCTACGGACCGGCCACTGAGCCGGTCTCGTACCGCGCCGGGATCGTGCCGAACGCCCTCTGCTCGGGCGAGCACCGCGCGAAGTTGGTCAGGTCCGAGATCATCGATGTGTAGGAAGTCCACTCTCACTCTCCTCCCCGGAGGTGTCCTCCGAGTCTTGTGCTGATGGCGTCAATGATGCGTTCCCTGTCACTCTGGACGTCCTCGTTGGTCAGTGTCCCATCAGGGGACCTGAAGACCACCTGAACGGCCAGGCTCTTCCAGCCGTCGGCCAGCGAGCCACCTCGAAACTCGTCAAAGAAGCGCGCCGACTCCAGGTGGGATCCCGCCGCGGCCCGCAGCTCCTCCATCACATCCGCCGACGCGACGTTCTCTGCGACCTCGAACGCAAGATCGAAGACGACCGGTGGGTAGGGGCTCGGCTCGACAAAGGTCCAGTACCCGGCATCTTGAAGAAGCGGATCGAGGAGGAGCTCCCCGGCTGCCACTCTCCCCTCTATGCCGTACGCCCGGCAGACGCCCGGATGCAGCTCTCCCACGACCCCGATCTCCTCGCCCGCAATGAGCACCTTTGCTGCCCGACCGGGGTGGAAACCAGGGATCTTGGCCGCCACGAGGGAAGCTTCGAGACCCATCGCCTGGGTGATCACCCGCCAAACCGCCCCTGCTGAAGCCACGTCTACCGACCGTGCGCCTTCTCCCAGGGTTGCTGACCCCAGCCCACCCCTGGCCACGAACCCCAGCATCTCTGGCTGTTTGGGAATCTTGGCATCCTTCTCGTCTGGTTGATCGAGGAACACCTTGCCGACTTCGAACATGGCCGCAGATGCGAAGCCGTGACCGGCGTTGTACCTCAGTGCCTTCAACAGACCGGGCAGCAGCGTCGGACGGAGGACCGATTCCTCGTCGCGCAGGGGATTGCGTACGTGGATCGCCCCCCGTTCTCCTGCATGCAGCTTCTCGAGGTCCTCGGGGGCAACGAAGGTGATCGTGGAGGCCTCAGACAGACCGGCACCGACCAGTGCGGCGCGCAGGCGCCTCGCCCGGCGGGCACCGGGATCCAGGCCGACACCCGGCCCATGAGGCAGAGTGGCCGGGATCCGATTGAGACCGTAGAGCCGAGCGACCTCTTCGACGAGGTCTGCAGGACGGGTGACATCGGGCCGGTAGGTGGGAACGCCCACCTGGAGAGGGTCCTGATCGTCGACCGCGAAGCCGAGTCGCTCGAGATAGTCGACGAGTTGCTCCCTGGTGAACGGCACTCCCAGCAACCGCTCAGCCTCTCCGACCGGCAACGGGACCGTCCACGGTTCGATCGGGTGCGGATAGCCATCTTTTGTGCCGGGCGCCGGAATGCCTCCGGCCAACTCGGCCAGGAGGTGTGCGGTCCGCTGCGCGGCCAGACCCGGCAGATTCGGGTCGACTCCCCGCTCGAATCGCGAGGATGCCTCCGTGCGGATCCCGTGGCGCTTGGCCGTGAACATCACCGTCGGTGCGTCGAAGTGGGCGGCCTCAATGAGGACTCTGCGGGTGGAAGACCCGACTTCGGTCTCTTCACCGCCCATCACCCCGGCGAAAGCGATCACCCGGGCCGGGTCGGTGATCAGGAGGTCTTCGGAACTCACTTCGTGATCGGCGCCGTCCAGTGTCCGCAGCTTCTCCCCCGGACGCCCCCTTCGCACGATGATCGTCTCTTGTTCGATCGTGTCCAGGTCGAAGCCATGGAGCGGTTGGCCAAGCTCCAGCAGGACGTAGTTGGTGACATCGACGACGTTGTTGATCGGCCGGATGCCGGCACCCCTGAGTCGCAGACGCATCCACAGCGGCGAGTCCTTCACGGTGACTCCCCGAACCTCGCGCCCGACGTAGCGCGGACAGCCGACCTCATCCTCGATCACGATGTCCACTGCGGATGGTGTGCCGTGTTCTTCCAGGTCGACGTTCGGCATGCGCAGATCGAGCTCGTAGTAGGCGGCGAGGTCACGGGCGACACCGAGGATCGACATGGCGTCCCCACGATTCGGGGTGATCGAGAGGTCGAAGACGACGTCCGGATAGGGAAGCAGTGTGGCGAAGTCGGCACCGATCGGTGTCGAAGGGTCGAGGACGAGGATGCCTTCTGCTCCCTCGCCGAGGCCCAGCTCTGCTTCCGAGCAGATCATGCCGTGTGACTGCACACCTCTGATCGTTCTCGTCTCGACACGGAGTCCGCCTGCGAGGTGGGCCCCGGGGACCGAAACCGGCACGATGGCACCCACCTCGAAGTTCGACGCGCCGCAAACGATGTCCTGCGGCTCCCCTCCCACGGTCACCTTGCAGAAGCGCAACCGATCGGCGTTGGGATGGGGCTCGAAGCTCTCGACCCTGCCAACGACGACGCCGGAGAATTGCGGCTCGACGACCTCATAGGACTCCACCTCATGTCCGATGGAAGCGAGCACCTCGGCCAGTTCGGCCGGGTCGTCCGTCGGGAGCGAAACGAACTCCTGGAGCCAGCGCAGTGAGATCCTCATTGGAACTGCCCCAGAACACGCACGTCGTTTTCGAAGAAGTGCCTGATATGACCTATGCCGTGTCGGACCATGGCGAGACGCTCAACGCCGACCCCGAACGCGAACCCTGAGACGCTCGTAGGGTCATAGCCGACCGACGTGAAGACGTTGGGATCGACCATGCCGCATCCGAGCAGCTCGATCCATCCGGTCTGCGCACACACTCTGCACCCGCTCCCCTCACAGTTGAAGCACGACACGGCCATCTCCGCCGATGGTTCCGTGAAAGGGAAGAAGTGCGGATACATTCGGATCTCGCGACCGGTCCCGAAGAACCGCTCCATGAAGTACAGGAGCGTGCCCTTCAGATCCGCAAAGGTGAGACTTTCGTCCACGGCCAGCCCCTCGATCTGCGTGAACACGGGAGAGTGGGTCGCATCGAGCGCATCCGCCCGGTACACCCTTCCAGGGACGATCACATAGACAGGAGGGTCGTTCTGTTCCATGTAGCGAACCTGCATTGGTGACGTCTGCGTGCGGAGCAGCAGTTCATCCGCCGCATCTCCCCAATCGACGTACAGCGTGTCCGACTCGAGTCTTGCCGGGTGGCTCGCCGGCGTGTTGAGTGCGTCGAAGTTGTAGGCGGCGGTCTCGACCTCCGGTCCGGTCGCCACGGCATATCCGAGAGCGGTGAAGATGTCGCTGACTTCCTCGATGGTCTCGGTGAGCAGGTGGTGGTGGCCTCTCGGTAGGGAGAAGCGAGGCAGCGTCACGTCGACCTTTTCGCGCTCGAGGAGGTGATCTTCGGCTGCCAGTTCCAGTTCGGATTCTCGTCGCTGGAGGAGTTCACGCAGCTCCTGGTAGGCCTCGTTGAGCGCTGCCCCGATCACTGGCCGCTGCTGCGCGTCGAGGCGCCCCAGATTCCTGCGCTGTTGGGCGATGTACGAGCCCTTCCCGATCAGCTCTCGGGTCAGTTCCTGTAGCTCCTCGACGGTCGCGGCGGCAGCGATACGCGCCGGAGCCTCGGAGCGAAGTTGGGTGATGCGGTCCATCGTTCCGGCAGGTTAGCGCGACGGACCACCCGTCAAGCTCCCTGCCTGCCCCTCCTCTCCCCTCGATGCCCTCGCCGCCATTCGTAGGCGAGAATGGCACCGGCGACTCCGGCATTCAGGCTCTCGGTTCCGCCGGGCATCGGGATGGTCACCCGCTGGTCCGCCGCATCCGCCACCGCCTCGGGGAGGCCGCGGGCTTCCGATCCGACCAGAATCGCCACCGGGGACGGCACGTTGATCTGGCCGATGTCGACGCCTGCCGCCGGAACACTGGCAACCAGAGAGTGGCCCCGAGCCCGGAGCGACTCCACCGTGATGCCGGTTTCGACACGGATGCGGAAATGGGCACCTGCCGCGGCGCGCAGCGCTTTCGGTGACCATGGATCCGCGCTCGTCGCGTCGACCGCAACATCCATGTCAAAGGCGGCTGCCGACCGTATCAGCGTTCCAAGGTTTCCCGGGTCGGCAACCCCCCAGAGAACCAGGCAGGACCCGCTCACGGATACCGAGGGAGGGATTCCGATCACGGCAACCGGACCCCGAGGATGTTGCGTCGGAGCAAGGCGATCGAGCACCTCCCGGCTGACGTACACCGCCGCACCCGTACTCTCTGCCAGCTGGTCTCCGGACAGTGCGAAGACAACCTCGGGTTGGTGACCGGCCTCGACAGCGGCTCCGACGACATTGGGGCCTTCGAGCAGGGTCCTTGCCTGGAGGCGCCGCTCGCGGGTGCGCCGAAGCTTGAGTGCCGCGACGACCCGCGGGTTGCGGGGAGATTGGATCAGCTCAGGACCGGGCTGCGTTTGCTGCCTCGACAATCTGTGAGAACGATGCCGGATCGCTGACGGCCATCTCGGCGAGCATCTTGCGATCGACGTCGATCTCCGCTGCCTTGAGACCGGCCATCAACTGGGAGTAGGTGGTTCCGTTCTGACGTGCTGCCGCGTTGATACGCGAGATCCACAGCCGGCGGAACTCTCCCTTGCGTGCCCTGCGGTCCCGATACGAGTCGGACATGGCATGCATGACCTGTTCATTCGCCGTGCGGAACCTGCGGCTCTTTGCGCCTCTGTAGCCCTTGGCCCGGTTGAGCACCTTGCGGTGTTTCTTCCTGCCGTGGAGGGCGCGTGTTACTCGTGCCATCAGCTACCTCCTACTTCCCCAGGAGACGCGAGGCCGTACGCTTGTCTCCGCCTGTCAACACCTTGTTTCCCTTCAGCTGCCGGAACCGCTTCCGGCTCTTCGCCAGTTTCAGGTGGCCTCTCCCGGCCCGGGCGCGCACGAGCTTTCCCGAGCCGGTGCGTCGAATGCGCTTGGCAGCGCCCCTATGGCTCTTCGTCTTCATTCAGCTACTCCTCTCCTCAACGCCGCCCGCATCGGTGTCGGGAGGCTCCGGCATCGCATCGGTTTCCTTCGCCGGCTCTGCCGTGGCTGCTTCGGTCGTCGGGTCCGCGGTTGCGTCCTCTTGGGTCTCGACTTTCGCCCGACGGACGGGAACGAGCACCATGTGCATGTTCCGTCCCTCCTGTTTGGGCGCCTGCTCGATCTTCGCCGCCTCGCCGATCTCTTCGACGAGCCGGTCGATGATCTTCAGACCAAGCTCTGGTCGCGACATCTCCCTACCGCGAAACCAGATCGTGATCTTCACCCGGTCGCCATGCGCCAAGAACTTGAGCACCTGATTCCGTTTGATCTGGTAGTCGTGATCACCGATTTTGGGCTTGAACTTGACTTCCTTGATGACGGTCTTGGTCTGGTTCTTGCGTGCCTCTCTCGATTTCACGGACAGCTCGTACTTGTACTTGCCATAGTCCATGAGCCGACACACCGGAGGGTCGGCACTCGGTGCCACCTCCACCAGGTCGAGACCTAGCTGGTCAGCCAGCCACAAGGCCTCCTGCAGTTTCTTGATTCCGATTTGGCCACCGTCGGGGTCAACGACTCTGACTTGCCGGGCTCGGATGTACCCATTGACGCGTAGTTCGGCGATCGCGATCCTCCTCAACGTAAAACGACAGCAAGCGAAGCCCACTGCCGTTGACAACCACGGCGCACCGTGAGGTGGCCGGGTGGGAAGGTCTCCACTTGCGCTCGATTGTTCACGGCAGTATACGGGGAGGGCTCAGCCTGTCAATGCGACTCAGGGCCGGCTGATGGCCTCGAGTGCATCCAGCGTGACCAGCACAGCCTTCGCCGCCTCGAATCCCTTGTTGGCGGGTCCAGGAAGAGCCCGCTCTCGAGCGTGCTCATACTCGGTCACCGTCAGGATGGCATTGCCGATCGGGGCTCCGGTCGACACCGAAACGGAGGCGATCCCGGAGATCGACTGCGTTGCGACATGCACGTAGTGATCGGTCTCGCCTTTGATGACCGCACCGATGGCGACAACTCCGTCGTGGCCGGCCTCGATGAGACGTCGTGCCACCAGCGGAATCTCCAGGGCGCCCGGAACCCGCACGATGGTCACCGTCTCCGTTCCGGCGGCTTTGAGCGCCTCGAGAGCGCCGGCGAGGAGTCCGTCGGTCACCACACGGTTGAACGTGGACACGACCACACCGATGTGTCTCCGCTCACCCTTTCCCGCCCCTTGGATTTCACTGATGCGCATCGGCATCCTCCAGGTGGATCGAGTGCCCGAGCTTTCGCACCTTGGTGGTGAGGTAGCTCAGATTCTCCGGGTTGGGTCGGACCTCGAGGGGAACCGTCTCGACAATCTCGAGACCATACCCCTCGATGCCGGCACGCTTCGTCGGGTTATTGGTGAGCAGGCGCATCGTCGTGATACCCAGATCTGCCAGGATCTGGGCACCGACTCCGTAGTCCCTGGCATCGGTGGGGAGTCCCAGCTCGAGGTTCGCCTCGACGGTGTCCCTTCCGTGATCCTGGAGCGCGTATGCCTCGAGCTTGTGCATGAGGCCGATGCCCCTGCCTTCGTGGCCGCGCAGGTAGAGGATGACCCCACGGCCTTCCGCGGCGATCTTTCGCATGGCGTCATGCAGCTGAGAGCCGCAGTCGCAGCGCAAGCTCCCGAGCGTGTCGCCCGTCAAGCACTCTGAGTGCACTCGTACGAGCACGTCCTCGTTCGATGAGACGTCTCCCTTGACCAGCGCCAGGTGCTCCCTATGGTCGATCAGGGACTCGTAGGCGATCGCCTCGAAGTCGCCGTACTCGGTCGGAAGACGTGCCTCCGCCCCTCGCCTGATGAGCCGCTGGTTTCGGCGTCGGTGTGCGATGAGATCGGCGATCTGGATCATCACCAGACCGTGAGTGGCGGCGAACTCTTCCAGTTCCGGCAGACGGGCTGTGGAACCATCGTCGGTGACGATCTCGGCGAGAACCCCCGCCGGTCGAAGGCCTGCGAGGGTGGCGAGATCTACCGCCGCCTCGGTGTGTCCGGCTCGTCGCAACACACCCCCCGGCTGATAGCGCAGCGGAAAGATATGCCCCGGTCTTGTGAAGTCCTCAGGTTCGCTGGTCCGATCCACGATCGCGGCGATCGTCGCCGCACGATCCGCAGCGGAGATACCGGTGGTTGTCGTAGGTCCATAGTCGACAGAGACCGTGAAAGCAGTATGCCTGGCATCCGTGTTCTGGGTCACCATCATCGGGATTCTCAGCTCGTCGAGCCGCTCCCCCATCAGCGGCACGCAGATGATTCCGCTGGTGTGACGCACCATGAATCCGATCTGCTCCGCAGTTGCCTTCTCGGCCGCGATGATCAGATCTCCCTCGTTCTCTCTGTCCTCATCGTCGACGACGACGACGAACTCCCCACGGGCAATCGCCGCGACGGCATCCTCGATCGGAGAGAAACTCACGATGAACTCCCGACGAGGCGTTCGACGTACTTGGCGATCACATCGCACTCGATGTTGACGCTGTCGCCCGGTCTGCGCTGTCCGAGCACAGTGACCTTCAGCGTGTGAGGAATGAGCGCGACTTCAAACCAGCTCGCGCCCACGGCGGTAACCGTCAAGCTGACCCCGTCCAGCGCGACAGAACCCTTCTCTGCGATGTAGCCGGCGAGAACAACCGGCATCTCCACTCGCATACGGACGCTGTCCCCTTCCCGCCGCAGAGAGTGAACGGTACCGATGCCGTCCACGTGACCCTGGACGATGTGCCCATCGAATCGGCCCGTGGCCGCCAGTGGCCGCTCCAGATCGACGGTCGAGCCCGGTTCGAGATCTCCCAGATTGGTGCGGACCCTCGTCTCGTGGACCACGTCGGCGGCAAACCCGTCCTCGAGTGTCTCCACCACGGTCAAGCAGACCCCATTGACGGCCATGGAGTCACCGACTCCCAGCCCGCCAAGGTCGGTCTCGATCTCCAACCGGTACGCCTCTTCGGTCTGCGTGACCGAGCGAACCGATCCAAGTGCTTCGACGATTCCAGTGAACATCAGTCCTTCTCCATTTCGGCTTCGATCTTGATGTCGTTTCCCAGGGGCGTCACGGCGGTGATGTGCACCTCATGAGCGTCGTCCAGTGTCGGGAAGGAGGCTGAGAACACCGTGCGGCCGGTTCCGCCGGCAAGTAACCCGCCCAGGTAGAGGACGAGCCTGTCGACGAGTCCCGCTGCCAGCAGGGACGCAGCCAGTGTTGGCCCTCCTTCGACGAGGATGTCGATCACACCGCGCTCCCCGAGAGCGTTGAGGGCGCTGGTGAGGTCGACTCCGACCGGACCCGGTGCCGTGATCGTATCGATCCCCTCGATCTGTGCGGATGCGAGAGCAATCGGACTGCGCGCGAGCACCAGGGCGTCTGTCGGAAGCGGTTTCGATCCCACGACGATGATCGGGACCGGCTGCGGCCCGGCATAGCCTTCGAGGCGTACATCGAGTCGAGGGTTGTCACTCCGGACGGTCCCGGCTCCGACCATGACCGCATCCGACCTCGCCCGAAGCCGGTGAGCGTCCTCGCGAGCAGCCGTACCGGTGATCCATCGGGACGACCCGTCGACGGCGGCTACTTGTCCGTCGAGCGTCGAGGCCACTTTCAGGATGACGAAGGGCCGACCGGTCTTTCGATGATGGAAGTAGCCGGGGTCGAGAGCAATCGCCTCAGAAGGCAGCACACCTACCTCAACGCTCAGTCCCGCCGCCCTCAGCTGGTCGATGCCACTGCCGGCGACACGGCTATCGGGATCCTGAACAGCGACGACGACCCGGCGTATGCCCGCGGCAAGGATGGCGTCGACACAAGGGGGCGTTCTGCCGTGGTGGGAGCACGGCTCCAGAGTGGCGTAGATCGTTCCGCCACGGGCGTCTTCGCCTGCCTCCTGCAGGGCCATCACCTCCGCGTGCGGTGTGCCTGGTCCTGCGTGGCTGCCCTGACCTTTCAAGGTGCCGTCGGGCCCCACCACGACCGCCCCCACTCTCGGGTTGGGGTGCGGGTGTGTGTCTCGTGCGAGGGAGAGACACCGGGCCATCCACTGTTCGTCCACAGTTCACCTCTGCTGACTGGGCGAGCGCGCACGAACGCGAGACGCCCTCCTTCTCTCATCCGGACTGTCACCGTCGGCCCCGGAGTTCCACCGGATCCACCCCGAAGGGGTCGCGGGCTTTCACCGCCGGTCGGGAATCGCACCCTGCCCTGAAGGGGGCTGTGTGTCAGTGTAGTGCCGTATCCGGAGGAGCTTCAGCCGGATCGACGGTCGATCTCGTACGCCGAGCCTGCGGTCGCCTTGGCGAATTCCTTCATCTCCACCGCTACTGCCGACGCTTCCCACTGTGAGGTGATCTCGCGATGACGGTTCGTTGCTACACCGAGCGAGAAGGAGATCACCGGGTAGGCGTGCTGCTCCCCTCTCCGGTCGGCTACCTCGATGTACCCCCGCAGAGCGTCCGCGGTGTCGTAGAAGTCCAGAATCCCGGCGTCGAAGATGCGGATCGTTGCCTGACAGAACGCTTCGCAAGACTCCGGATCGACGATCGCGACGAAGTCGTCTCCGCCGATGTGGCCGACGAATACCCGTGGGTCGGGGTTCTCGGCCGCGGCCTCCAGAAGGGCGTGCGCCGTAAACTTGATCACCTGGTCTCCTCGCATGAAGCCGTAGTGGTCGTTGAACGACTTGAAGTTGTCGAGGTCGGCGTGGATGATGCCGATCGGTCCACCCTCTGCGACGCGGCGTTCCATCTCCTCGGAAATCCGGAAGTTCCCCGGCAGACCTGTCAGCGGTGAGACGTCACGCATCGTCTGTGATCGTCGCATCACCGCCTTCACTCTCGCGACGAGCTCGTCGACGTCGAACGGTTTGTTGATGTAGTCGTCGGCGCCAAGATCAAGGCCGCGGATGCGATCTTCAGGCATCGTTCTCGCCGTCAGAAGGATCACCGACGTGTTTGCCGCCGAGGGGTGTGTCCTCAGGCGTCGCAGCACGTCGAACCCGTCCATCTCCGGCATCATCACGTCGAGGAGGACCAGATCCGGCGGCTCTTGCATGACCGACTCGATCGCCTCTCGACCATCTCTGGCCTCGGCGACCTGGAATCCCTCGAGCTCCAGGTTCACGCGAATGAACTGGAGGATGTCGGGATCGTCGTCTGCTACGAGTATCCGCTGGGCCATCTCACTCCTCGATCGCGGCTCTGAGCCGGTTCACGGCTCCGATCGGGTCTGACGATCCGAAGATCGCGTTGCCGGCCACAAACACATCTGCGCCGGCATCGCGAGCCATGCGGGCATTCTCCGGACTCACACCACCATCGATCTCTATATCGGCCCCCAAGCCACGGGAATCAATGAACTTTCTCGCCTTCTCGACTTTTTCGAGGCTCTCGACGATAAAGGTCTGGCCACCGAAGCCAGGATGCACCGACATCACCAGCAGGAGGTCGACGAGTTCGATGAACGGTTCCACCGCTGCGAACGGGGTCGGCGGGTTCAGGGCGAGGCCGAAGGCCAGACCGTGCTCTCGAGCCTGTGCCGCCACCCGGGTTGGGTCCGGGTAGACCTCGATATGCACCGTCGCCAAGTCGGCACCTGCTTCGCGCAGTACCGGGAAGTACACATCCGGGTTCGTCGTCATCAGATGGCAATCGAAGAACAGGGCAGAGGTTCGCCGCAGCGCCGCGATCAGTGGCATCCCAAAAGTCAGGTTGGGTACGAAGTGCCCATCCATCACGTCGAGGTGGAGCAGTTCGACGTATGGTTCGATGCGAGCTACATCCTCGGCGAGGTGTGCAAAGTCGGCGGAGAGAATCGAAGGGGCGATGCGCGCAGGTTGCATTGGGCGAGTGTATCAACGACGCTGCCACCGCAGGAGCACCTGGTCAGCTCAGCCTGCCGAGACCATGCCCACGTGCCCATGCGGCCGCGTCCATCCGCTTCCGATTGGCCGGCTGCACCTCCATGAGCTCGAGTGATCCCTTCCCGGTTCCGAGCAGGACGCGGCCGCCATGGATGGCCAGCTCTCCTTCGTGCAAGTCGGTCTGCTCCGCTCGTCCGGTTCGCCAGATCTTGATCCGATCCTCGCCATGGATCGCCCATGCACCTCCCCGGCCCGCGAGCGCCCTCACCTGCCGGTCGATGAGGTCGGCTTGGGAGAACACGTCGATCCTCATCTCCGAAGCGTCGATGCGCTTGGCGTAGGTGACGCCTTCGGTCGGCTGTGGGCGAGGCTGGAGAGCCCCGGCGATGTAGGCGGGGAGAATCTCCACGAGCAACTTGGCCCCCACATCGGCGAGGCGCCCACCGACCAGCGGGGCGTCGTCTCCTGCATCGATGGTGACCTCCCGTTGTGCCACGATCGGGCCCGTGTCCAACCCTGCGTCGAGTTGCATGATCGTCACGCCTGTCTTCTCATCCCCGGCGAGGATCGATCGTTCGATCGGGGCGGCTCCGCGCCAGCGCGGAAGGAGGGAGAAGTGCACGTTGAGGAACCCGTGCGCCACGAGGGCCAAGGCGGACTCTGGGATCAGGACTCCGTAGGCAACCACGACCGCCACGTCGATTTCGGCTCGCTCGAGCACTTCACCGATGTCGCCCCCGCGCTGGGGCTGTTGCACCTCGATTCCCTGCTCCATCGCCGCCAGCTTGACCGGCGATGGGACCGTGCGCCGCGCTCTGCCCGAGGGCCGATCAGGCCGAGTCACCACCAGTACCACCTGGTCCCCGAGTGCAGTGAGGGTGGGCACCGCTGTCTCCGGTGTCCCCAGGAAGGCGATGCGGGTCACAGTCCCAGGGCCTCTTCGCGGAGTTCTCGCAGTGCCTGTTTGCGAACTCTGCGTTCGAGCCGCTCGATCAGCAACATCCCTTCGAGGTGATCGATTTCGTGCTGGAGGACCCTGCCGAGGAGTTCTTCGCCTGCGTACTCGACCGGCTCTCCGAATTCATCCAGACCTGTCGCCCGCGCGAACGCCGGGCGTTCAATCGGCCAGAACCGGCCAGGGACCGACAGACATCCTTCATCGAACACCCAATCACCCGAGCTCTCGAGCAGCACAGGGTTGATCAGTGCCTTGGGCCCGTCTCCAGCGTCGAAGACCACGACTCGACGCGATATGCCGATCTGCGGGGCGGCGAGGCCGACTCCCGGAGCGTCGTACATCGTTTCGATCATGTCGGCAACGAGGCGCCTGATGCCGTCATCGACCTCTTCGATCTCCTGAGCTCGTGTTCTCAGGACGGGGTCGCCAAACGTTCGAATGGGAAAGATCGCCATTGGCGGGAGCCTACTAGTGGTGTGCCGCTCAATCAGTGTCAGAGGCTCTCCGAGGACTCGGCGTCATCTGGCAACGACACAGGATCAGTCGCCTCAAGGACTGAGGACGCAGCCAGGGGCGTCGATCGCCGGTGAGTACATGACTTGTGACCCGGGACACTGGTGCAGCGAAGGCGTCGGCGGGACCGGCTCAAAGATCGATCGGATCCACGTCGAGGCGCACGACGCCGCCTTTGTCGCGGATCTTCTGGACGACGGGACGGAGCGATTCCCGAACCGGTCCCAGGTTATGACCTTGGATGAGCCAGCGGAGGTTTCCCTGGCGTTCCACCGGACCGAGCAGCGTCGCTTCGCTGCCGATGGCGTCACGCAGGCGGTTTGCCGCACCCTCGGTTTCGCCGGCAACCTGCACGATGATGACCTCACCGACTGGAGGGAGGCCGAGCTCGGTGCGCGCTTCCAGCTCTCCTCGCAGGAACGGCACGGGGTCGCCTGCCCGCAGCGCCGAGATTACGGGATGGTCGGGCAGTCCAGTCTGAACGATCAACCGCCGGCCTCTCCCGAATCTGATGGTCGCCGCCAGGCGGGCCAGGACCCGAAGCGCCTCTTCCGCAGCGTTGTAGGTGCTGCCCAGGATGAGCCCGTCTGCATCGACGACGACAGCGAGTCCTATGTCTGTCAGCGAAGGTACGTCGCGCTCCGTCCCCACCCACAACGGAGCATCGGAGCCAACCGGTCCCACGCTTTGTGGGCCATGTGCTTGCCGGAGGACCTCGGTGATGCGACCGACACCCGCTCCGAGCGCCTCAAACCGCACCCCTCCGCAGCTCGGACACCCTCCCAGTTGCGCTCCACAGCGGTTGCACTCCTCACCCGGCTCCGGTCGGGAACCGCACGACGGGCACACACGCAAGGTCTTGCATGCCACGCAGCGCAACGCCGGTGCATAGCCTCGACGGTGACTGAACACGAAGATCCTCATCCCTCGCTTCATGGCGCCACTCACGGCCGCGCGAACGCGGTCCGTCAGCAAACCGCCACCTGGAGGGGCTTCACCCCGATCCACGATCTCGACCGGCGGCCAGCTGCGGGCCGTCCGCCGTTCGAGCCGCACCCCTGCCGCCAGCACCGTGGTGCTGGGGACACTGCCCAGATACCACACGTTGAAACGCTCCACCGACGCCCTGCGGCGAATGACCTCACGGGCATGCACCGTCGGGGTCTGTCGGTCGCGCATAGCCCGTCTGCCCTCCTCGACGATGACCGCGAGCCGAAGATCCGCAACGGGCCAGAACGCAATTCGGTGTGTGCCAACCACGACGTGCCCTGGCACTGCGCACGCCGTGCTCCAGGCAGAGGTCACTTCACGATCCGCAGCCGACGGTTGCACTTCGAGCAGACGGCTCCCGAGGGAAGCACGGAGGGAAGCGGCATGGCCGGCTACCTCCGAACCCGTGGCGAGAATGACCATCGCCGATCCCCCCGCGGCGGCGACCTGCCCGACGTGCCCCAACAGGGCACTCACTCCCGGTTCGTCGGTCATTGTGTAGACGGAGGCGCTTCTCGCCCCCTTCATGGCGGTGGCAACCGGAGCGGGAAGCTGCCCCTCTGATGCTCGGCGAATCGGCTCCCCTGGTGGCTCCTTGGTTCGCTGCGGAAGGTTTGGCGGCCCGGAGCGGCGGAGGAGTGTCGCCAGCGGAGCGATGTAGTGCAGGGACGCCCACCGGAGCGTCTGCAGCAGCGCTGGGGTGAAGAACGGCGTCTCGCTGGAGACCGCCTTGATCGGTTTCAGACCATCAGGTTCGCCGTCTTCCAGACCCACGACCCAACCGCGCACCACCCGCCTCCCCAGAGGGACCCGCACGAGGGAGCCAACGCTCACAGGATCGTCGGTGGCGTATCGGAACCCTTCGTCAACGGCATATGTTGGCAAGTCGGGAACGACTCGCGCGATGCGCAAGGTCAGCCTGCCTCCCTGGCGAGGTCGGCCGCTGCCTCCGTCGACTCCCATGGAAACGCCTCCCGACCGAAGTGCCCGTATGCCGAAGTGGGCGTGTAGATCGGCTGCCGGAGTCCGAGCCGATCGATGATGGCCTCAGGCCGGAAGTCGAAGAACTCGCGGACAAGCGCATCCAGGGCCTTCGGATCGATGTGTGCAGTCTCGAAGGTCTCGACACGGACCGAGAAGGGTGTCGCCCTTCCGATCGCATATGAGAGCTGCACCTCACACTCATCGGCCAGGCCTGCCGCAACCACGTTCTTGGCTGCGTGGCGAGCTGCGTAAGCTGCTGAGCGGTCCACCTTGGTCGGATCCTTCCCGGAGAACGATCCTCCACCGTGGCGTGCGGTGCCGCCGTAGGTGTCGACGATGATCTTGCGACCGGTGAGACCCGTGTCGGCTTCGGGACCCCCTATCTCGAACTTGCCGGATGGGTTCACGAGCAGCTCGAAGTCACCCATCAGGGAGGAGGCGATCGCCGGACGAACCACCACTTCGACAAGGTCTTGCTCGAGGCGCTTGTGCTCGGTACCTGGCTTGTGCTGCGTGGAGATCAGCACCCTGCGCACGGCTACCGGCCGCCGACCCTCGTACTCGACGGTGACCTGTGTCTTCCCGTCCGGACCGAGGTAGTCGAGGATTCCGCTCTTGCGGACTGTGGCCAGCCGCTTTGCAAGCAGATGAGCGTAGTGAATCGGTGCCGGCATCAACTCGGGCGTCTCGTCGACCGCATACCCGAACATGATTCCCTGGTCGCCGGCGCCCAGATGGTCAAGGGGGTCGGTCGACCCGTTTCTCCACTCGAGCGAGGCCTCCACACCTCCCGCGATGTCGGGGCTCTGCACGCCCAGCATGTCTTCTACTTCGCACGTGTCGGCCGAGAACTTCCGTGACGAGTCGGTGTACCCGACAGCCCTGATGGCGCGACGGGCGACGGCATCAACGTCGACATCCGCGGAGCTTCCCACCTCACCGGCAACGATGACCCTGTCGCGAGTGACGAGCGTCTCACAGGCGACCCGACCCATGGGATCCTGGCGTAGGACCTCGTCGAGGATCGAATCAGACACGCGGTCGGCGACCTTGTCGGGGTGTCCTTCGGTTACGGACTCTGAGGTGAAGAACCAGTTCTGCATTGTCGGGAGTATACGGGTGCCAGGTCGTTGGAGCCGCTGCTACGCCGAAGGCTGGTGGTGTGTCGCCCAATCAGTGTCAGGGACCCGGCAACACTTGGGCCACGGACCACTAGGTCCGGCGAATGCCGGCTCTCTTTGCCACGAGATCCCACAGTCTGCCTGCGACCTCGACCTTCGTCAGCAGCGGCCAGAGATCGATGTGGCCATCACTCTCGATGATGGCCACCTGGTTCGTATCCGTCCCGAATCCCGACCC
>CBEVHI010000004.1:0-32535 GCA_965549635.1 uncultured bacterium
ATGTCCGATTCCTCAGGTGCGATGTCCGATTCCTCGGGTGCGATGTCCGGTTCCTCGGACGTTGCGACGGTGACCTCGACATCTTGCAGCTCGATCGGAGCACTCGTGATCTCCTCCGGGGGTTCGACCTCGACAGGGGCCGACGATGAGGCGTCGACGACGACGAGTCCACTCGTGGCCAACAGGGCCAACCTCCGGGCGGCTTCGAACTCGAAGATCTTCAGTTCCACTGCCATCTCACGGGCAGACCCGGCCGTGCCCAAGGCGGCAAGTATTGCCCACCGTCCAGGATCGATCTTCACCTCCTTCTCGATCCTCGGAGCCATCCGGAACCTCGTTGCGACGTCGGGGACAACCGCACGAACCTCGGCCCACTCGGACGAGCGCGTTGCTGCCGCCTGGATGGCGTCTTCTACATCGATGCGATACCCGGTCTGATGCTTGGTCATGACACCCACGCCGAACGAGTAGTTCCCCTCGGTGACGCTCAGGAGCCGCACCAGTACCTCCGTGACCTGGTTGCGAAAGAAGATGTCGAGCACGGCAGCGCGCGAGCTGAGGACGTCTTCGAGCTGGACGGCTCTGCGCTCGATCGCATCGCGCTCCTCTTCACTGATCTGGTCCATGCGGGCGAGATCGCTGATCAACCGATCGTCGGTCCGGGTGGTCCCATAGGAGATCTCTCCATCGATGAAGAAGAGTCTTCCCCCCATTTCCGGTGACTCCACCAACAGACGCCCGGTTTCTCCAGACGCGGCAACGAGTCGAAGCACATCCGGCAGTGAGAAGCTGTCGAACGTTCCTTTCAGAGTTGCAACGCTCATCTCACCTCTATCGGCAACGAAAAGGGCTTGTAAAGCGGTATCTCTCATCCATCGCAGGCGGCTTCGACCTCATCGAGGGCAGTCGGGATGCTTGCGGTCAGGTTCTCGTACCCGCCGGTCGTCACGAGCAGGTCATCTTCGATCCGCACGCCGATACCGCGGAGTGCCTCTGGAATCGGGTGCTCCACGTATCCGGCCGCCTCGCGATCTTCGCTCTCGAGTTTGCGAGCAGACTCGGTACCAAGTCGATACCGGCGCTCCATCCACTCGTCGATGTCGTATTCGAGCAGTGGCAGCCTGACGACCTCCTGGTCGGGATCGATGTAGATCCCGGGCTCGACGGTGAACACCATGCCCGGTTCGAGCGTTCTCGATCCCTTGTGATCCTTGTAGGCGCCCACGTCGTGCACGTCCATGCCCAGCCAGTGTCCCGTCCCGTGCATGAAGAACTCCCGGTAGTGGTGCATCGCCAGAGACTCCTCCATCCCCATCGGAAGCAGGCCCATCTCGACCAGCCCCTCCGTGATCACCTTGCGGGCGGTGATGTGCATCTGCTCGTACTTCGCTCCGGCCTCGACCTCCCCGAAGGCTGCCTTCTGGGCAGCGTGGACAACTTCGTAGACGGCTGCCTGGGCGGCGCTGAATCTGCCGTTCACCGGGAACGTTCGCGTGACGTCCGCTGCCATGTAGCGGTACTCGGCGGCAGCGTCGATCAGGAGGAGGTCTCCATCGCGCATTTCCCTGTCGTTCTCTGTGTAGTGCAGGATGCACGCGTTTGGGCCGGATGCGACGATCGACGGGTAGGCGTTCCGTTGGGAGCCTTCCCTGCGGAACGCGTACTCCATGGCTGCCTGGACGGACGCCTCACCGACTCCTGGCACGGCAACATGCATCGCCTCCAGGTGACCGGACCGGGTGATGTCAGCAGCCGTTCGAAGGAGATCGACTTCGGCTTCGTCCTTGCGAAGACGCATCCCTGCCAGCAGCGGAACCAGATCGTGCAGCTCGAACGGCACCGGCCGTCCGTCCCTCTCGTGAAATGCCTGCGCGGCACCGAGGGGTCCCCTGATCCGGTCGATGGCGTCGGCCCTGCAGTACAGCCTCGGCCTTCCGAGCAGGTACTCGCGCAGTTTCTCATCGAACCGGTCGAGGGGGTAGGCGGCGTCGGCACCGTACCGGTCGACGGCACCCTCCACGCCGGCTCGCCTGCCCACCCAGGTCTCCGTCTCTCTGTCTCTGGGTCGCACGAACAGGACGTACTTCTCGACCGGATGCGACGGATTGAACACCGCGATCGACTCGGGTTCCTCGAACGCCGTCAGGTAGTAGAAGTCGCTGTCTTGACGGAACGCGTAGTCGGTGTCCCGGTTCCTTGGGACCTCCTTGCCGGCAAGAAGAACCGCCATCCCGTCACCGAGCAATTCGAAGAGATGTCGACGCCTTGTGGGTGTGTTCATAGGTATCGAGCGTAGCCAGGACCCCGCCGACAGACTCACCACTAGGGGATCGCGGTACCAACGAGCGCGCCGATTCCGAACACGATACCGGCGGCAGCGAGACCGAAGACCATCTGGCGGCTCCCGGAGAACAAGATGCCTCTTCCGGTGAGCAGCGCTATCCCCGCCCCGGTCGTGAACAGCGCCAATCCGGCGAGCGCCATGCTCCAGACGATCGCTGCGGTGCCTCCGGCCGCAAAGAAGGGAATCACAGGGATGATCGCTCCGATCGAGAACAGTAGGAACGACGTTCCCGCGGCCACCCAAGGGCTCCCTCCCATCTCGTCAGGGTCGATCCCAAGCTCTTCACGCGCGAGGGTGTTCAGCGCTGTGTCACGATCCTCCATGATGTGGTCTGCAAGCTCCCGAGCCCTGTCCTCCGGCAGTCCTTTCGCCTGGTAGATCAGCGCAAGTTCCTCGGCTTCCTCCTCGGGCATCGCCTCGAGTTCTTCTGCCTCGATGGCGAGTTGCTTCGTGGTCAACTCGCGGGCCGATTGGACGCTCAGCCACTCCCCCAACGCCATGGAAGCTGCCCCGGCGAGCAACCCGGCCAGCCCACCGATGAGGACACTCGTTCGCGAGAACGTTGCCCCGGCAACCCCCATGATCAGAGCGAGGTTCGACACCAGACCGTCGTTCGCCCCCAGCACCGCCGCTCGCAGAGCGTTCCCTCCCACGCTTCTGTGTCGCCCTTCGAGTCGGGCGAGCACGCTGCCTTCCACCCCGCTAGGTGATTCGCCGGCGAGCGCGGACAGGATCCGGGCGTGGGAACGCTCGTCGGCTCGCATGCCCTCCCCGGCTGTTTCCGGCTGCTCGTCGTACATGGTCTGGCCGCCCTTCTCGGAGGCGGCCATCACACCGACCAGAAGCTGTGCTCCGAACCTCCGGGCCAGCCAGATGACCAGGCGCGCCTTGAGGGACGGTTCTGCAGGAGGGATCGGCTTTCCCAGTGCTTCCAGGTGTTCGACCCAGAAGGAGGCGTGCCTCTCCTCGGTCTCTGCCAGTCTTCGGTACACCTGCGCGAGGTGAGGGTCAGCCTCGAGGTCGGCGAGCGCGCGGTACTGGGCGGCGCCGTCGATCTCATCTCGATAGTTCTCAAGGTACCGGGAGGCATCGCTCATGAAGCCCAGCCTAGGGGCGTCACCGACCCACCCTCACGTTCCCAGCCACGCTCGCAGGTCGTCGATCTGCGTGGCAACTCCGCCATCCCTGCGCCCTGCACTCGCCGCCGGATCCACGGCTTCGAGATCATCGGGCGTGAACAGTTCGTGGGCTGCGACCAACTCCTGCGCCGTGAGATCGGCGAGCTCGGCGTCCCGGGCAACGAGGCGCGCAACCAGCCCGCCAACGACCCGGTGTGCTTCTCTGAAGGGGACCCCTCTGGCGACGAGCAGCTCGGCAAGGTCCAGCGCCGTCACCCACGATGACGGTTCCGGGGGATGAAAGCTGGCCTCGGCAAGCATGCCGGAGAGTGCGTCGAGCGCACCCGCCAGCACGTCGTCGGCGTGAAAGACCGCGGCCTTGTCCTCCTGCAGGTCCCGGTTGTAGGCCATTGGCAGCCCCTTTTGGAGGGTGAGCAGCGCGGTGAGGTCGCCGATGGCACGGGCGGCTCTCCCCCTGACCAGCTCGGCGATGTCCGGATTCTTCTTCTGTGGCAGTGCCGATGACCCCGTCGTGAATCGGTCGGGAAACGTCACCCAACCGAACTCGGTCGTCGACCACAACACGATCTCCTCTGCGAGTCGAGACAGGTCCACCATCGACTGTGCTGCGCAGAACGCATACTCGGCGATCACGTCCCGTGAGCCGACCGCATCGATTGGGTTGGCGAATGCGGAAGACATCCCGAGCGTATGCGCGACGAAGGGAGGATCGAGGGCCAGACCGCTTCCGCCGGCCGCACCCGCCCCCAGCGGAGAGACATCCAACCGCGAGATCACCTCAGTGAACCGATCGGCGCTCCTGCGCAGCATCCATCCGTACGCCAGGAGGTGCAGGGCGAGCGGTACCGCCTGCGCCTGCTGGAGATGCGTGTAGACGGGCACGACCATTCCCCTGACGCGTTCGGCTGTCTGCACGAGGACCTCGACGAACTCCCTGATCTGACCGATACGGTCGGCCGCCGACTGCTTGAGGTACAGGCGAAGATCTAGGGCGACCTGATCATTGCGGGATCGGCCGGTGTGCAGTTTGCCGGCGACGGGCCCGATCACTTCGAAGAGGCGACGCTCGACTGCGCTGTGCACGTCCTCATCTCCGTCCACGAATTCGAATCCGCCGTCGGCGCACTCTCGGCTGATTCGATCCAGCCCATCGAGCAGCGATGCTGCCTCGGCTGCCGAGATAATGCTCTGGCGCGAGAGCATCTTGACGTGGGCGATCGAGCCTTCGATGTCTACCCCGAGGAGACGTCTGTCCACATCATCGACGGTGAACCGCCACAGTCGGCGATCCGGTGATTCCTCGAAGCGACCGCCCCAGAGCGTCACTCGCCCTCCCCGAGCCGGTGCTCGGCGAGCGTGCGCAGGCGCAGGCCTTGCAGACGGATGAATCCTGTTGCGTCGGCCTGGTCGTACACGTCATCTTCCTCGAAGGTGACCGTTGCCTGATCGTACAGGGCGTAGCGATCCGAGCGCCTGCCCTCCACCGTCACCTGCCCCTTGTACAGTTTGAGGCGGGCTTCTCCGGAGACACGGCCCTGGATGTCATCCATGAAGGCCTGCAGTGCCTCGCGTTCCGGGGCGAACCAGAAGCCGTTGTAGACCATCTCCGCATAGCGGGGCACGAGTTCGTCACGCAGATGAGCCACTTCACGGTCGAGCGTGATCGACTCGACGGCCTTGTGGGCATGTTGCAGGATCGTTCCGCCAGGCGTCTCATACACTCCCCGGCTCTTCATTCCCACGAAGCGGTTCTCGACGATGTCGACGCGTCCGATGCCGTGCTTGCCTCCGAGGACGTTCAGCCGGGTGAGAAGATCGGTAGGTGCCAGCGCCTCTCCGTCGAGCGCGACGGGATCCCCTTCGACGTAGGTCACCGTGACGTAGTCGGGTTCGTCTGGTGCGTCCTCCGGAGCGACGGTCATCCTGAACATGTCGGCCGGTGGAGCAACCCAAGGGTCCTCCAGAACGCCCCCCTCGTAGGAAATGTGCAGCATGTTGGCGTCCATGCTGTACGGCCTCTCCGGTGTGACCGGTATGGGGATCCCCCTGGCTTTCGCGTACGCCACCAGGTCGGCACGGCCCTTGAGTTTCCACTCCCTCCAGGGGGCGATCACCCTGATGTCGGGTTTGAGAGCGTAGGCGGAGAGTTCGAAGCGCACCTGATCGTTGCCCTTCCCTGTCGCCCCATGGGCAATCGCGTCCGCTCCCATGGCTCTTGCCACCCCCACCATGCCTTTGGCGATCACCGGCCGTGCAAGTGAGGTTCCCAAGAGGTAGTACCACTCGTACACGGCGTTGGCCCTGAGCGCAGGGAACACGTAGTCGCCAACGAACTCCCCGCGAAGATCCTCGGTGATCGCCTCGACCGCGCCCGTCTGGAGTGCCTTGACGCGAGCTTCCTCCACCTCTTCACCCTGGCCGACGTCGGCCGTGTAGGCGATGACCTCCGCTCCGTACTCCTCGATCAACCACTGCAGGATGATCGACGTGTCCAGACCTCCCGAATACGCCAGTACGACCTTCATCAACCTGCTCCTATCTGCTCCAGGTTCCGTGCCAACTGTTCGCCCCCCCGTCCTTCGGCAACAACCAGCACGGTGTCATCACCGGCGACCGAACCCAGGACACCGGACAAGCCGGCACGGTCGATCGCCGCGGCGACCACCTGTGCTGCTCCTGGCGGCGTCTTGAGGACCACCAGGTCTCCGCTGACCGCAATCTGCTCGACAAATCCGGCGAGCACACGATCGAGATCCTGGTCGCCCCTTCGGGGGGACCGCATGGTGTAGACGAGGCGCCCGTCTTCTCCCCTCAACTTGAGCGCATGCATGTCCTTCAGGTCCCGAGAAATCGTCGCCTGCGTCGACGCGAACCCCTCGACCTCCAGCAGTTCCACGAGTTGCTGCTGGCTGGTGATCTCGGTCGTGCCGATGATCCGCCGGATCGCCCTGCGTCGTGCCGCCGTCTGCATGGGGCCGCAGTATACGTATAGTTGTATTGCTATACAAAGCGGATTTGGTCTTGCCCCCTCAATCCGGCCGGGTTTGGCGCCGATAGGCAGACGTGGACCTTCGCATCGACCCCGAGTGGATCTACTCCGAGGACTCGCGCCTCGTCGGCCTCTACCTGCGGATGCGCCTCTGGCTGGCCGTATCCGCGACGGTCGTGACGGCGTTGATCTTCTTGGCGTCCCGGACGCCGGAAGCCGCCCGCCTGGCTGTCGCAACGATCGCTCTCATGTGCCACGCTCTCCTCGCCAGTCGCCGTACCGAACCGCACATCTTCGCCTCCCTGCTGGCCGACGCAACGGTCGTTGGCCTTGCCCTGGTCCTCATCGGGGTACCGACAGTCACGGTGGCCGGCCTTGCCTTTGCGCTCGCCGTCTCAACCCTTCTCCTGACGCACCGGCGAGTGCCCTGGCTGTGGCTCTACTCGATGGGCTGGGCCGCACTCTCGATCTGGCAGGCGAGCACCCCTCGATCTCTGCCCTCACAGATTCAACCGCCGGCCCAATTCGTTGCCCTGCTGTTCTTTCTCGGGGGGTTGACCGCCGTGGTCGCCGTCGTCACAAAGTCCCTTCGCCGCTACGCCAGAGAGGAAGCCGCGGCGGGACAGGCCCTCCAGGAGCGGCAGAAGGAGCTGCAGGCAGCAAACGCGAGGCTTTCCGAGCTGATCCAGTCCAAAGACCGCTTTGTTGCCTCGGTGTCGCACGAACTGCGAACCCCCCTCACCGCGGTTGTCGGACTTGCCCGCGAGTTGACGAAGTGGGAGTTCCGGCCAGAAGAACGCGCCGAACTGCAGGACATCATCGCCACGCAAGCGACCGAAGTATCCGACATCGTCGATGATCTCCTGATCGCAGCCAGAAGAGAGATAGGAGTCACGGTTCACCCGGTGCCCTGCAGCGTCGCCGACATCGTCCAGGGCGTCACCTCTGTTGTGAAGGTGCCGATCAGGCTCTCCGTTCCTGGACATGTGGAGGCGTTCGCAGACCCGCTGCGGCTGCGGCAGGTCATTCGCAACCTCCTCACCAACGCTCAGCGGTACGGCGGTGAACACATCGAACTCGAAGCTGTGGCTCGCAACGGAGCCGTCCACATCGAGGTTCGTGACGATGGCGCCGGCATTGCCGGAGAAGACGCCGAGCGGATCTTCGAGGCGTACGAAACAACCGCTTCTCCTTCTACCCAGCCGGCATCGATTGGCCTCGGCCTCTCCGTCGCGCGCACCCTTGCCCGCCTCATGAACGGCGATGTGAGCTACCGCAGGGATGGCGCCTGGACCGTCTTCGCACTGGAGGTCCCTTCGAAGGAGGGCATGCTCCTCGGCCGGTGAGGGTATGGCCGCAGACGGAGGTACGCTGCCAGAGTCGTCATGCTCGAGGTTCGGAGGTGCCGAGCTGTCCCATCCAACCGTGGCCCCCTACGGAAGCTGGAGATCACCGCTGGACGCCGATGCGGTCTCCGCAGGATCCGTTCGCTTCGCCGAGCCCCGCTTCGATGGGGACCGCCTCCTCTGGTTGGAGTCTCGTCCTGCAGAGAACGGGAGGACGGTTCTGGTTGAGCGGACGAGGAACGGCTCCGTCCGCGACGTCACCCCCGATGGTTTCGATGTTCGCTCTCGTGTACACGAGTACGGAGGTGGCTCCTACATCGCCAACGACGGCGTGGTGTTCTTCTCCAACCGCAGCGATCAACGGCTCTACCGCCAGGAGCGGGGTCAGGATCCTCTGCCCATTACTCCACGGCCCCCGGCCGCGGCGGCGTGGAGGTATGCAGACGGAAGTGTCACTCCCGATGGCCGCTGGATCATCTGCGTCCGCGAGCGCCACGAACCCGGCTCGGTCATCAATGAACTGGTCTCGGTGCCCACGGACGGATCCTCTGATCCGATCGTCGTTGCGGGCGGTCATGACTTCTACGCCTCTCCCCGCGTGAGTCGGGATGGCCTCCGCCTTGCCTGGATCAACTGGGATCATCCGAACATGCCATGGGACGGGACCGAGTTGTGGACCGTCGAACTGCTCGAGGAGGGCGATCTCGGTACGCGCAGACGTGTCGCCGGCGGGCCCAACGAGGCGATTCTGCAGCCTGAGTGGGGTCCGGATGGTTCCCTCTACTGGCTGTCGGATCGAACCGGCTACTGGAACCTCTACCGAGACAACACGCCGGTGGCGCCGATCGACGCCGACTGTGGGGGGCCGGCATGGAACCTCGGATTGTCGTACTACGGCTTTCTCGAGGCAGGCCGGATTGCATTGACCGTGACCGAGCATGGTACCGATCGAGTCCTCCTCATCGGACCGGACGCCAGCCAGGAGCAACTCGACCTTCCTGCCGGTACGCATCGCGGGCGGATGGCGACCAACGAGAAGCGGATCATCGCGTTGATCTCGGGATCGCCCAGGTCACTCGATGCCGTCCGAAGAGTCAACGTGAGCACCGGCGACACGACCGTCGTCGTGACAGCGGGCACGCTCGACCCCACGTTCGTCTCCGCCGCCCGCGAGATCAGCTTCAGAACGGACGACGGCCTCACCTACGCCTTCGCCTATCCACCGGTCAACCCCGAATTCCTTGCACCCGAGGGCGAGTTGCCTCCCCTTGTCGTCTTCAGCCACGGTGGGCCTACTTCGGCGGCCAGACCCGATCTCGACCTGACGATCCAGTTCTTCACGACAAGGGGGATCGCCGTTGTGGACGTGAACTACGGGGGCAGCAGCGGGTACGGCCGCAGGTACCGCCAGCGCCTGCGGGGAACATGGGGCATCGTCGACACACGAGATTGCATCGCCGCTGCCCGCACTCTCGTGCAGCGCCGCCTCGTGGACGGAGACCGCATGGCCATTCGAGGTGGCAGCGCCGGCGGCTTCACGACGCTGACCGCGCTGACATTCCACGACGTCTTCCAGGCGGGCGCCAGCTACTACGGGGTTGGGGATCTGGAGGCCCTCGCCCGTGAAACTCACAAGTTCGAAGCTCACTACCTGGACAACCTCGTCGGTCCCTACCCACAAACGGCAGGGAACTACCGTCAGCGGTCTCCGATCCACTTCACCGAACGGCTCTCCTGTCCCCTCATCCTCTTTCAGGGACTGGAGGATGAGGTGGTGCCCCCCAGCCAGGCCAAGGCCATGGTCTCCGCCTTGAAGGAACGGGGCATCGAATACCGGTACATCGAGTTTCCCGGAGAACAGCACGGCTTCCGGAAAGCCGAGAACATCGCTACCGCACTCAGAGAAGAGCTTGCCTTCTACGGCAGCGTGCTCGGATTCGAACCAGAGTCGGCCGCGTAGCGCTTCACTCCGTTCTTCGACCCTGCTCCTGCGACCATGCCTGCACCAATTGGCGTGCTTCGTCCTCGGAGTAGGGCCCATGGTCGATCCGGTACTCGGTCAGCATCCGCATTACCTCCCCGACCGTCGGCCCTGGCGGAATGTCCAGGATGCGCATCACTTCGTTCCCGTCGATCGGGGGACGCAGGGCATCGAGTTCTTCCTTCTCGCGAAGCTGCGCAATCCGGACTTCGAGTTCGTCGATCCTGGCAGCAATCGCCTTGGCTCTCGCCGCGTTGCGGGTCGTCACGTCGCATCGCACCAACTGGTTCAGATCTTCGAGAAGGGGGCCGGCGTCGCGCACATACCGCCGCACCGCAGAGTCCGTCCAGCCCATCTTGAACGTATGCGGGCGCAGGTGCAGGAAGACCAGTCGCGAGACGTTCTCCACCTCGCTCTTGCTGTAGCGAAGTCTTTCCAGCCGCTCTTTCGCCATGCGCGCTCCAACGACTTCGTGGTGATGGAAGGTCACTCCTCCCTCACTGAATTCCCTCGTCTGAGGCTTGCCGACATCGTGCAACAACGCTGCAAGGCGAAGCTCCAGCTTCGGCTCGCACTTGTCCACGACCGCCAGAGTGTGAGCCAGAACGTCCTTGTGGCGTTGGAGGGGATCCCTGGCCGCGGCCAGAGCAGACACCTCGGGAAGGAACTCGGCGGCGAGGCCGCTCACGACCATGGCCCCGATCGCGGCTCCGGGCAGTGGAGCAACGAGAAGACGGGACAACTCATCTCTGATCCTTTCGGCCGACACGATGGCCAGCCTCTCGTGCATGCGCGTGACCGCTTCGATCGCCTTGTCGGAAGCGGCGAACCCAAGCGTCGCCATGAACCGGAAGAGACGCAGCATTCGTAGCGGATCATCCGAGAACGAGATCTCCGGCCCGATCGGCGTTCGCAGAACCTTCCTGTCAAGATCCCGCGTCCCACCGTACGGATCGATCATCTCAGGTTCGGGGAGGAGCCCCAGTGCGATGGCGTTTACCGTAAAGTCGCGCCTGGAGAGATCCGTCTCCAGGTCGTCGGAGAACTCGACTCGCGGCTTGCGGCTCTCGTCCCGGTACACCTCCCGCCGAAACGTTGTGATCTCGTGGGTAACGCCACGTTTCACGACCCCGATCGTTCCGAACGCCTCCCCCACCGTGAACGTCGAATCGGCCCACGCACCGACCGTTTCGAGAATCTGTCCAGGGTGGGCGTCCGTGGCGAAATCGAGATCGCTGTTCTCTCGACCGAGGAGCAGGTCCCGTACCGATCCGCCAACCAGGTAGAGGCGGAAACCGGCATTGGCAAACAGCCGGGCGATCTGGAGAGGAGTTCGTTCCTCGTCGAGCAGCCAGCCGAGTTGGTCGGGGATCATCGCATGCAGGATAGGCCGGGGGCGGCCATCGGCCGCCCCCCGGAGGCTCCCCTACTCCACCTCTTCGAGTCTCCGTTCCGGAGAGCTAGGCCGGAACCAGTCCCAACTGTTCGATCTTCACTCTGAAGTCGTGTGGGTTGCTCGCCGATCCGATGGCTTCCTTGAAGCTGATCAAGTCTCGCCGGTAGAGGTCGAGGATCGCCTGATCGAACGACTGCATGCCGTAGAACTCGCCTTCCCTGATGACGTCGGCAAGCGTATGGGTGTTCTTCTCGTCGACGACACGGTCGAATACTCTCGCGTTCATCGTCAGCACTTCGACAGCCGGAACCCTCCCGTGCCCGTCTGCCCTGTCGAGGAGTCGCATACTCACGACGCCCCGCAGGGTTCCGGCGATGAGGAGACGGATCTGTTTCTGCTGATACGGGGGGAAGAAGTCGACGATGCGGCTGATCGTTTCCGTCGCGTCGATCGTGTGCAGCGAAGAAAGCACGAGGTGGCCGGTCTCCGCCGCTTTCAGAGCGGCCCGCACCGTTTCGGCGTCTCTCATTTCCCCGATCATGATGACGTCCGGGTCCTGTCGCAGCACCCGCTTCAGTGCCTCACTGAAGTCTTCCGTATCGACACCGATCTCTCTCTGGGAGACGATCCCGAGCTTGTCGGAGTGCAATACCTCGATCGGGTCTTCGACGGTCAGGATGTTCACCCGTCTGTTCGTGTTGATGTAGTCGACCATCGCCGCCAGGGTGGTGGTCTTCCCCGAGCCGGTTGGCCCCGTCACCAGGACCAGCCCGCGGGGTTCTGCAGCGAGTTTCGACAGCACCGAGGGCAGGCCGAGTTCGTCGAAGCCAGGACTCTCCGAGAGCACTCTGCGGATGACCAGAGAGACTGAGCCGCGCTGGCGGTACACATTCACCCGGAACCGTCCGAGTCTCGACTTGCCATACGCGAAGTCGGCTTCGCCGGTCGCCCTGAACTCATCGGCCGCCTTTTCCGTGAACACGGCTTCCGCGAAGGCTTCCGTGTCCGGAGGGGCCAGTGTCGGAAGGCTCGTGGGGTGGAGCTCACCGTCGATCCTCATAACCGGAGGAGAACCGACCTTCAGATGGAGGTCGGACGCGTCCACCTCCCGCATCTTGGACAGCAACTCATCGATCGGTACGGCCATACTCTCTTCCTCGCTCTCGCACCGGTCTGTATCGGCCGAGCCGAGGCATTCCTTGACTCGCTTGCGCGCGAAAGGGCTTGTGATATGGAGTGCCTACAGCTTCCAGTAAGGTCGCTGCGCTTCGACCAGCAGATCCAGGATTCGCCATGCCCCCTCCGGTGACCGGACCTCACCGCCCTCCGGAGCAGCCCCCCCGGCGATGCCGACCATCGTCGCGGCCACGGAGCGCTCCATCGCCGCCAGGTTGTAGCCGCCCTCGAGGAAGAGGATCAGCCTTCCTCGGGGCGCTGCCGCACGGACCGCGCCGGCCATCATGGCGTAGTCGGACTCGACGAGAGCTGCTTCGCTGATCGGGTCGGCTCGATGCCCGTCGTAGCCTGCGCTCACCAGAATCCAGTCGGGTGCGAACTGCTTCAGAACCGGCGTGACGACACGGGCGAACACTTCGACGTAGAAGTCGCCGGCAGTATTGACGGGGACCGACACGTTGATGGTTCTCCCTGCTCCTGGCCCGATTCCGACCTCCTCCACCCACCCCGAGCCTGGATAGAACGGAAACTGGTGAAGCGAGACATAGAGGACATCGGGATCCATCAAAAAGGTGTCCTGGGTGCCGTTTCCGTGGTGAATGTCCCAGTCGACGATCGCCACCCTTTCCCCCTGGTTGGCGAGCAAGCGGGCCGTGATCGCGATGTTGTTGAACAGGCAGAAGCCCATGGCCCGATCAGCGAGTGCGTGGTGTCCCGGGGGACGAATCGCCAGAAACGCAACATCGCCTTCACCGGCACGGAGACGTTCGACGGCTGCCGGTCCCGATCCGGCAGCTCGCAGTGCCGCCTCCCAACTCCCCGGTCCTGCCGGCGTGTCGGGGTCGAGTTCCACACGATGCTCCATCGACGCCGTACGAACCAGCTCGACGTACTCGGGTAGATGCACCGAGGCGAGCGCCTCTGCCTCGATCGCCGGGGCGTCGACCGCGACAACCTCCACAGGTCCGGCACGGACCCCGCGAATCACCGCACCCAGGCGCTCTGACCGTTCCGGATGCCAGACTCCGGTGTCATGGAGGAGCATGGCCTCATGGGTGATCAGCAGCACGCGCATGCCCCTACTCTGGCAGACGAACCGCCTATCCCAGTACGATTGGATCATGGAGAACCGTGCGACACACTGGTGAGTGGCCCGGCGTCGTCGTCCTCCGCCAGGGACTGTCAAAGGCCACGGCCAGGCCCTGGAACCGAGATGTCCCCGACGCTCACCTCGCTCTCGTTCGCGGCACCTCGACCTTCCTCAACGAATGCGCCGAGTACCTCGGAACCCTTGGCATTCCGGCCGTGGCGTCCCCTCCGCTGCCTTCGACAGCAGTTCGTCTCTGGACGGATGCCGGTTACCAGGCGTTCGAGAGCCTCGATGTCTTCGGCCGGGCTCTCGAGGACCGCCTGTTGGCGCCGGCCTCACCGGTGCAGACGGAGCGGTCCCCCGACTGGTCGTCGGTCGAGTCGGTAGACCGCAGTTCTTTCGGTCCCTTCTGGCGCCTTGATCCGAACGGTCTTCGTGACGCGTTCACCGCCACTCCTCGTTCTGTGCTCCTCACCGTCAACGATCCCGACCTCGTCGGCTTCTCCATCGTCGGTGCCGGGACCTTCGCCGGCTACCTCCAGCGAATCGCCGTGGCACCCGACCGACAGGGCAGGGGCATCGGACGTTCTCTCGTTCGTGCGTCGATGCTCTGGGCTCGCAGGCACGGCGCAAGACAGATGCTGCTCAACACACTTCCCGGCAACGAGGCTGCGGCCCATCTGTACCTCGACGAAGGCTTCTCACGGCTCGACGATCGCCTCGTCATCCTCCGGAAGCTGACGTGATCCGGGTCGTGACCGACTCCTCGGCGGACCTCCCCGCCCAGGTCGTCGAGCGGTACGGCATCGAGACGGTCCCCCTCAGCATCCGTCTCGGCGACCAGGTCTTCCTCGATCGGGTGGAACTCTCCACGACGGACTTCTGGGAGGCGATGCGTTCCGGTGGACCTCTGGCGGAAACATCGGCTCCTTCCGCCGGTCAATTCCTCGAGGTGTTCGACCGGCTCGCCTCAGAAGGAGCCGACGGTGTCGTCTGTATCACGCTTTCTTCGCTGCTCTCGGCTACCTACCAGGCCGCGACCGTTGCCGCTGCGCAAATCGACGCTCTCCCCGTTCGAGTCATCGACTCGCGCAACGCCACGGCGGCGATAGGCCTCTCCGTGGTGGCGGCTGCCAGGGCAAGCGTCGAAGGAGCCGGCTTCGAAGAAGTTGCAGCGGTCGCCGAGCGGACAGCCGGCTCGACAACGGCATTCGCCGCACTCGACACCCTCGAGTTCCTGCGAAGAGGCGGGCGCATCGGTGCATCGGCTGCCTTCTTCGGGTCGGCTCTCCAAATCAAACCGATGATCGAGCTCCGTGAGGGCATCGTGGTCCCCGCCGGCAGAGTCCGCACCCGCTCGAAGGCTCTGACCGCCATCGTCCAAAGGATCACCGAACTCGCGCCAGATCTGGAGGAGGTGACGGTCATCCACGCTGATGTCGCTCAGGACGCACAGAGCCTCTGCGATCGGCTCGATCTCGACTGTCCGGTCTCAGTTGCCGAGATCGGTCCGGTCATCGGAACGCACACCGGGCCTGGCACGATTGGAGCTGCCTACCGCGTGCGTCGTACCGGCTGATAGTGTTCGATCGCACGTTTTCCCAGCAGGAGGCGACATGCCACCGCCGCTTCCAGATCGCTATCGACTCGAGCAGAGACTCGGCCGGGACGGCGACGTCGAAGAGTGGCTGGCGACCGACACGGCCCTGGACAGGCCGGTGCTCATCCGGGTTCTCGGTCCGGAGACGACACCGCAACGAAGGCTGCAGTTCGTCGAGTCCATCCGGGGAGCTGCTTCCGTGGCTCACACGCACCTGGCCAGCGTCTACGCGGCTGCCGAGATAGATGCAGGGGCCTTCTCGGTCACGGAGTGGACCGGCGGGGTGACGATGCAGAACCGCCTGGACGGTGGCGAAACCATGACCCCGGAGGAATTCATTGTCAACGCCGCAGGCCTCGCCGACGCTCTTGCGGCCATGCATGAGGCGTCGGTGCTCCACGGTGACATCGATCCGGCAGCCATCCGGTTTTCGAAGGCGCATCCAGCGAAGCTCGGAGCTCTCGGACGCAGCCCGGTAGCGCTGGATCCCTCAGCGGACGTGGCTGCTCTCTCCACAACCCTCCGGATCTGCCTCAACGGCCGGCAATCCGCAGGAACCCCCCCTTCGCAGCTCGTCGACGGGATCTCCACGAGCGTCGACGACGCCCTCCTTCGGGCGGAACTCGGCGCCGTCGATGCCCGTGGCCTCGCTACTGCACTCCAGGCCACACCCAATCCACCCAAGGTGTCGGGGTCCGCCGGCGGATGGACGTGGCGTTGGATTGCTCCGGCCACTCTCCTTCTCGTCGTGGCTGCCGCCCTCGTCACACTCGGCCTCCTCCTCACCTCAGGATCCGAGTCGCCGGCATTGTTCCCCGCACGCCCGCCGACCTCGACCACACCGGCGACCGTTTCCCCCGCGTCGACTACGACGTCGACGGCGGTTTCTGGACCTTCGACGGTCGCAATCGTCGGGGCGGCGGTCTTCGACCCGCTCGGCGACAACAGTGAACACGACCGGAGCGTTCCGCTGCTGACCGACGGTGACCCTGCGACGACATGGCAGACCGAGCGTTACTTCGACCCGCTACCAATGATCAAGGATGGAGTGGGCGTCATGTTCGAGATCTCCGGTGTGCCGGCGAGATTCGGGGCCAAAGCAGTCAGTGACGGCACTACGTTCAGCCTGCTGTGGGCCGTCGAGCCTTCACCTCGACTGGACGACTGGACCCGCATCACCGGTGGTACCGTCGCCGGGGGCAGCATCTCGCTCCAGCTGCCCCGTCGCGACGGCGGCTTCTGGCTCCTCTGGCTCACCGCTCTCCCCGAACAGGATGACGGCTACTTCACATCCATCGGCGATATCCAGTTCTCACCATGAGTACCGATCAGGTCCTCATCGATCGTTTTCTTGCGGGAGATCGGCAGGCCTTCGACGAACTGATGCGCCGGCACGAGGACCGGATCTTCGGTCTTGCCCTCAGGGTGCTCGGTGATCGGGACGACGCCCTCGAGGCGGTTCAAGAGACGTTCCTGACCGTCTTTCGCAAGGTGCGACAGTTCTCTGGCCGCTCGGCCTTCAGCACCTGGCTCTACCGGGTGGCCATGAACACGTGCTACGACGCTCTCCGCAAGGCGAAACGCCGGCGAACGGTACCTGCAAACGAGCTCACGGATCCTCCCGATCTCGGCGCGCAGGATGCGCTCGGGGCGGCTGAGGTTCGGCCTGATCTGCTCGCCGCACTCGACCGGTTACCCGCCGATTTCCGGTCGGCGGTGGTGCTCGTCGACCTCGAGGATCGCTCCCTCGAAGACGCGGCAGCAATCCTCGGGGTGCCAATCGGCACGGTGAAGTCGCGGGTCTTTCGCGGCAGGAGAACGCTCGCCGAGATGCTTCGGAACTTTCGGGACGCACCTGTGCATCAAAAGGACGATGACCATGCATGACCACGACATCGATCGGATTGCCGCCGTCGCCGAAGGCCGGCTGACCGGCGATGAACTCGCGACTGCAGAGACGGAGATTCGGTCGTGCTCTCAGTGCCTTCGCGAGCTCGAGGGTCAACGCATGGCGATAGCGTTCCTGCGGAGCGCCCCGGCGCCGGAGATGACAGGCCTCGAGCGGGCAACCTTGCATCGTGCCGTGCGCCAGGCCACCGCGCCCCGCTCCTCGCGCCTCTTGCGCCTTGCTCCCGCCTTCGCCGCCGCTGCCGCTCTCGTGATGGTCTTCGGCGTGGTGACCCTCTTCAGGGGCGGTGGGACCTCTGAAAGCGCCCTGCAGGTGACCGACCAGCTCTCCACCACGCTCCCCATCGGCCAACCCCCCGCGGCTCCGTCTCTCGGCAAGAGTGAGGAAGACGCCGCAGCTGACGAGAGCACCGCTCGTGAAATGGCTGAGGCTCCCAGCGTCGCCGTCCCCGACGACGAGCTCGTGCAGCTCGCCGACACTCTGCGGGGATACGACGAGCCGGTCATCGAGTCCACCGATTGTGCCGATGAAGCTCTCTCGAGACAGGATCAGGAGCCGCTCGCAGTCGCACGGGTGACGATCGAGGGCACGGACGCTCTCCTCTACGTCTATGTGGACACCGCCACGGTGTTTGATCTGGCGTCCTGTGAGTTTCTGCGAGAGGTACCTCGCCAGTAGGGGACCTCTCTCACTCCCACAACGACGCCGGTGATGTCGGGGGCTATCCTTGGTAGCCCTATGAACGACATGGCCACACGCTTCGCCGATCTGCTCGAGACCGTCGCCACGAGGATCCGATCTCTCACCGTCGATCGGCTCGCTCGCATCATTCGGATCGCGATCGCTGCCGTTGTCGCCGTTTCACTCGTCGTGGTCGCACTCATCTACCTGATCGTTGCGGTCTTTCGAGCCGTGTCTGTCCCGCTGACGATGGAGGGTGCCTACGCGGCATTCGGGGGACTATTCCTCCTCATCGGGCTGTTTGTTTGGCTGAAGCGCAACCCCAAGGAAGACAATGACTGAAGACATCATCATCATTGGGTCCGGTCCCGCCGGACTCACTGCCGCCCTCTATGCGGCCAGAGGAGGAAACGAGCCTCTGGTATTGGAGGGCAGCCAGGCAGGCGGCCAGCTCATGCTCACCACCGAGATCGAGAACTTCCCCGGCTTCCCGGATGGACTCCTCGGCCCCGAACTCATGGATCGAATGCGCAAACAGGCCGCCCGATTCGGTGCCCGTATGGTCACCTCCGACGTCTCCAAAGTCGACCTGTCGTCATCTCCTTTCAAGGTGTGGGTGGGGGCTGACGAGTACTCCGCCAGGTCCATCATCATCTCCACCGGCGCCTCGGCGAAGTGGCTGGGAGTCCCCGGGGAAGAGCGACTCGTTGGTCGAGGGGTGTCCTCCTGCGCCACCTGCGATGGGTTCTTCTTTCGGGATCAGGAGATCATCGTCGTCGGGGGCGGAGACACGGCCATGGAGGAGGCGACCTTCCTCACCAAGTTCGCTTCTACGGTCCACATCGTCCATCGCAGAGACGAGTTCCGGGCCTCCGCCATCATGGCGAAGCGGGCGATCGAGCATCCGAAGATCAATGTGATCTGGAACACCGTCATCGAGGAGATCCTGGGCGAGGAGGAAGTCACCGCCGTTCGCTTGCGCAACGTCAGTACCGACGCCGTCACCGAAATGCCCATCGATGGAGTATTCGTCGCCATTGGCCACAAGCCGTCAACCGACCTGTTCAGAGGACAGCTCGACATGAACGAAGTCGGCTACCTGACGCTGACCGGTGCCTCTGCGACCGCCACCTCTGTTCCTGGGGTATTTGCCGCCGGCGATGTGGCCGACCCTACCTATCGTCAGGCGATCACCGCCGCGGGAACGGGTGCTCGTGCGGCGATCGACGCCCGGCGCTGGCTCGAAGAACAGGAATGAAAGAGAACCCTATCGGGTTCCAACGATTCGAGGAGGATCACTCTTGACCGACAAGCTGACCGTCACGACCGACAACTTCGCTGACGTGACCAACGCCGACAAGCCCATCCTGGTCGACTTCTGGGCAGAGTGGTGCGGTCCTTGCAGGATGGTCGCGCCGATTCTCGATGAGATCGCGGACGAGTACCCGGACAAAATCACGATCGGCAAGCTCAATGTCGACGAGAACCCCTCCCTGGCCGCTGCTCACGATGTGATGAGCATCCCCACGATGATCCTCTTCCATGGGGGGCAAGAACAACGGAGAATCGTCGGAGCGAGGCCAAAGCACGCCATGGTTGCCGAACTCTCCCAGTTCCTCCAGTAGCCGTTCACTGCGGCCATTCATCACTCGAACCTGCAACCATTGTCAGCATGAGGCTGTACCGGCTCGGCTCCTCAGGGGCCTCGATCCGAGACATTCAAGTGCGCCTGGGCGCGCTCGGTTTTCCCTGCAGCGATGACCCCAGCGGCGAGTTCGGTGACGCCACCAGATCCGCGGTCGTCGCCTTCCAGTCAGATCGTGGCCTCCCCGCCGACGGGATCGTCGGACAGGACACCTGGAGGGCTCTCTACGAAGCGGGATACCGCCTCGGGGACCGGCTTCTCTACAACCGTCGCCCGATGCTTCGTGGCGACGATGTTGCCGAACTCCAGCGCCGTCTCAACGCCCTCGGATTCGACGCAGGGAAAGTCGACGGCATCTTCGGCCCGAATGTCGCCGGCGCGGTCATCGAGTTCCAGCAGAACCGCGGCATCACCGAGGACGGCGTCGCCGGACCCCAGATCGTCACCGAACTCTCCCGCGTCTCCAAGGCGACCCGCAAGACAGGGCGCGAAGCGATCCGAGAACGAGAGTGGCTCCGAGGACTCCCCAACTCCATCGCCGGGGCCCGCGTTTTCATCGACCCCGCATGCGCACTCGAGGAGGAGGCGTCGGCAACGTGGAGCGCCGCCGTTGCGACAGCCACATGTATCCAGAATCTGGGAGCCGTCCCTCTCCTGGCAAGAAGCGCCGACGCCCGCCCCCCGGAGAGGATCCGCGCCCTGCGCGCCAACAGGCTCGGTGCCGACCTGATCGTCGGCTTCCGTTTCCCTGCCGACGAGCACGCCATTGTGGCCTTCTTCGCGTCAGCCAAGAGCCACAGCGAGGCCGGGGCGGCCCTGGCCAGTCACCTCGGCAAGATCCTGGCCCTCCCTGCCAGGGGCCGGGCCCAGTCCCTCCTCAAGGAAACCAGGGCGCCCGCTGTCGTGGTGTGTCACCCCTCCCCCGACGCCACCCTCGGTGAGTCCGTCGCTGATGCTGTCGCCACGTTCTTCTCGCAACCCCGCGATTCGCCCGTGTGATGGGCAGTGCCGGTTACGTCACGTGACGTTTTTTGTCCTGGGAGCAGGACCAACATCACAGGAGGGTCTTGAAGATCCTCTCCAGTTCGTCGAGCGAGCCGAAAGCAATGGAGATGCGCCCCTTCTTCTTCGCTCCATACTGAATCCGAACCGCCGTACCCAGGGTCTCCTGAAGCCGTTCCTCGAGCGCGATGATCGCCGCCGGTCGCGCCGTCGTGGAGCGACCGTTCTTCTCCGCAGCCTGATTCCTGGTTCGAACGGCGTCCTCCACCTGCCGCACCGACCATCCCTCTTCTGCGGCCTTGCGGGCTATGTGCTCCGCAAACGCCACGTCCTCCAGACCCAGCAGGGCTCGGGCATGGCCTCCGCTCAGCGCTCCCCGTTCGACCAGACCCTGAATGGACGCCGGTAGCTGCAGCAGGCGAAGGGTGTTGGTCACGGCCGAACGCGACTTGCCAACCCTCCTCCCCACCTCCTCGTGGGTCAACGAGAAGTCGTCGAGGAGTTGCTGGTAGGCGGCGGCCTCCTCCAGCGGACTCAAGTCCTCCCGCTGCAGGTTCTCAATCAAAGCCTCGGTGAGCAGCTTGTCGTCTTCGCCTTCACGGACGATCACCGGTATCTCCGAGAGGCCCACCATGCGGGCGGCTCGAAGCCTGCGCTCTCCCGCTACCAACGTGTATACGCCGTCCTCGTCCTCGTTCACGATCACGGGCTGGAGCAGGCCGACCTCCCGAATCGAGGCGGCCAGCGAGGCCAGCGCCTCCTCGTCGAAGTACTCCCGCGGCTGGCGGGGATTGGGCTGCAAACGTTCGATGGCGACGATCGAGAACGTCCGCTCGGCCTTGGGGATCAGGGCCTCCAGTCCCCGGCCCAGGCCACTCTTTCTAGCCGGCATGCTGACCTCCTCCATGGCGATCGACGAACTCCCTTCCCAGCTGTCGGTAGGCGATGGCCCCTCTGCTCATCGGGTCGAAGGCCTCGATCGGCTGCCCGTAGGAGGGCGCCTCCGACAGCCTGACCGAACGGGGAATCACGGTACGGTAGGCGGTCTCACCGAAGTACTCCCTGACCTGGGCAACAACATCTGCGGAGAGGTTGGTGCGCCCGTCATACATCGTGAGCACGACACCACCGATCGACAGCGCCGGGTTGAGGTTCCCACTCACGAGCTCGATATTCTGCAGCAGCTGGCTGAGTCCTTCCAGCGCGTAGTACTCGCATTGAATCGGAATCAACACCTCGTCGGCTGCCGCCAAGGCGTTGACCGTGAGCAGACCCAGAGAGGGCGGGCAGTCGATCATCACGAAGTCATACTCGTCGTTCAGTTCTCGCAATGCGTTTCGCAACCGCAGCTCTCGAGAGAACATCGAGACCAGCTCGATCTCAGCCCCGGCGAGGTCGATGGTGGCGGGAACCACGAACAGGTCCCGATAGCTGGTTCCTTCCACTGCGTCCTCGATCACGGCCCCCCGCACCAGAACGTCATAGGTTGATGCCGCTACGGACCCGCGATCGATGCCGAATCCCGAAGTGGCGTTTCCCTGCGGATCGAGATCGACCACCAGGATGCGTTTCCCCTGGAAGGAGAGGGTGGCCGCCAGGTTGATGGCGGTGGTGGACTTGCCAACCCCGCCCTTCTGGTTGGTGATGGCAATGATCGAAGTGTGCGCGTCAGTCTCCACTCCGCTGCATGATAAGCAACCAGCCGGAAGGGTCAAGGACCGACACCTCGACGAGTTCGCCTTCGAGTTCCCTCCACGCCGGATCGGCGTGTGGACGGTGGGCCAACCCGAGGACTCCCCGACCACCGGGACGCAGCATGGCCCTCAGTGTCCGCACCGCTTGCCCGGAAGGCAGGACGGCCCGCATGGTCACGGCCTCCCAGCCTCGCTCAAACCTCACGTCGCCCTCGCGTGCCTCGGCATTGTCCAGACGCAGCACCCGTAGGGCTCGTTTCAGGAGCGCGATCCGTTTCTTCGATCGGTCAAGCAGCGTCACAGCCGTCCCGGGAAAGGCCACTGCCAGGGGTATCCCCGGCAAACCACCTCCAGATCCGGCGTCCAGGAGCTGATCGGGGGGATGCCGGCGCCATCCCGTGGCGAAGCTCAGGCCATCGAGGATGTGACGTTCCCAGATTCGCTCCCGATCCCCGGCAGACACCAACCCGGCAGCGATGCCCTCGTCGGCCAACCAGGTCTCGAACGCTTCCAGTGTCGCCCACTGCTCCCGAGAGAGACTGAACCCCAACCATGTCTCCAGTTGGGGTTCATGTTTCACGTGAAACTCGAGGGTCTAGTCCTCGGGAGCCAACACCACCGAGCGGTTCGGCTCTTCGCCTTCGGAGTAGGTCCGAACACCTTCGATGTCGGCGACGGCATCGTGGATCACCTTGCGCTCGGCGGCGTTCATCGGTTCCAGCATGACCTCGGACTGTTCTTCGACGACCTGGGCGGCCAGGCGCTGTGCATAGATGCGCAGTGCTTCCTTACGCCTCTCCTGGTACCCACCGATGTCGAGTCGAATCCGAGCGGATTCACGGGTCTTGCGCTGGATGACCGTCTTGCACAATTCGTGGATGGCTTGAAGTACGGTTCCCCGGGGTCCGATCAGGGCTTCGGCCTCGCTTCCGGTGACATCGGCATAGATGATGTCGTCTTCCACGCGGGTGGCGACTTCTCCCTCCAGCCCATACGCTTCCAGCAGACCGTTCAAGAAGGACCCGACCACTTCAGCTTGTTCTTCGCGCACGTTGGTGTCCTCCTCACGAGCCGGCTTCGGCTTCGGCTTCGGTTTCGGTTTCGGCCGCTCCGCTTCTGGCCGTTTCTTCTGGTTCTTCTGGTTCTTCTGGGGCTTCTCGCCGCGGGGTTTCCGGGCGCCCTCAGTTCGGTCTTTCCGACCGCGCTTTCGCCGCCGACGCTTGGGCTTGGCCTGCACCCTGACGACCGCTTTCTTGCGTCTGAGGAATCCGCCTTCCGCCTCCTGCAGGACCTCCACGTTCACCTGGTCAGGGGAGGTCAATCCCAGTTCTTCGACCGCTGCTTGGACGGCCAACTCCACCGTCGGTCCCGTGACCTCAACCCACTCCACGATTACTTCCTCCTCCGACGCTTCTTCTTCTTCTTGGAACCCTGCGGGGGCTTCGGTCGCTCGTTCCCTTCGTTCTCCTCGTTCTCCGCCGCCGGCTTCGGCGGTGCCTCAGGGCGCCCATCGATCTTGAAGATCATGGCCTGCTGACCAATGCGGAAGAGGTTGGAGGTAACAAAGTAGAGATTCAACCCCGCCGGGAAGGAGAACGAGAAGACACCGAACAGCAGGGGCATTGCCTTGGTCATCAGCTGTGCCTGGCCGGCTCCGGGACCGTCACTCGACGCCGGGGTCGCTTGTTTGGACTGTATCCAACCGGAGGCGACCACCAGCAGAACCACGAAGAGATAGGGGATCGCTCCCACCCATCCCGCGGCCAGAGAGTCTTTCGGCGTGACACCCAGATCCATACCCAGGAACGAGGGGAGCCCCGCCTGCAGGGCGTGAATGATGTTTGAGCCCTCGGGCATGAACTCATCCGGACTCCGCAGCAGCCGGAACAACCCGAACCAGATCGGCATCTGTACCAGCATCGGGAGCAGACATCCGGCCGGATTGACCCCTTTCTCCTTGTACAGCGCCATCATCTCTTTGTTGAGCGTCTCCGGCTCTTCCTTGTACTTCTTCTGTAGCTTCTTGACCTCGGGCTGGATCTCCTGCATCGCCCTGGTCGAGCGGGTCTGTTTGAGGGTCAACGGGAAGAGAATGAGGTTGATCAGCAGCGTCAGGAAAATAATGGAAAGCCCGTAGTTGGGGATGATGTCGTAGAAGATGCTCATCGGGAGCCCGATCATGCGGGCCAGAGAATCCAACATCAGTGCTCACCCCTCGAGGGGACAGGGTCGTAGCCACCCTCGTGGAGTGGATGACAGCGAGCGATTCGCTTGGAGGCAAGCCAGCTTCCCTTCATGACGCCAAAGCGGCCAACCGCCTCCAGGGCGTAGTGCGAACAGGTCGGCGTGTAGCGGCAACTCTTGCCAAGCGTCGGTGAGAGGAGCCGCTGATACGACCGGATCAGCGCGCGCACCACCAGGGTCGCCGGGTTGCGGACCTGGTCACTCACGTGTCGACTCCTTCTGCAGTGCAGCCTCCAACCACCGGACTACCACGTCGAACCGGGCCCGGACAACGGGTTGAGAGGCAATCACAATGTAGCTCCGATTCTCCAATTGCAGGACATCGAGCGCCTCTCGCAACCGTCGCTTTGCACGATTGCGATCGACCGCACCGCCCACGTTCCGCTTGCTCGCCACGATCCCCACCGCGGGCTCACGTTCCCGAGTCGGTCCCTTGATGACCGTCACGCCTCCAGAGGCGCATCGAACGCCGTTTCGGAAGACCTTCGCGAACTGTCGCCGGCCACGAAGGGCGAGGTAGCTGCGTCCGCTACGCGGAGAGTCGTTGCCGGCCTTTTCGCCGGCGGCGCTCGAGGACCGCGCGACCTCCGCGCGTTCTGAGACGGGCCCTGAAGCCATGCTTGCGTTTTCTGCGTCGAACATTCGGTTGGTAGGTGCGTTTCATCAGGAGATCCAGAGGGGTTCAGAAGTGCGCTGAGAGGTTACGGGCCGGTACCGTCCTTTGTCAAAGCCCGCGATCGTGCCGGCTGTGGGAAACGCGAAGTTTTTCCTCAGGTCGCGAAATTCCCTTCTTGCCCAACCGGCCCCATTCGGAGGCTTTCCACCCCTCGACGCCGACCGCGAATCGGCCCATGAGCAGGGGGTTGTCCGGTCCGCAGCCCCCTTTTTGCTCCCGACAATGCCGGTTTTGTCACTCTTGAGCCCGGTGGTCGTGGTTCATATACTCGCTTTTCGCCGGAGGCTTTACAGCCCGCCTCGCTTCCCCGAGGGGGCTCCTGTAGGGGAGAGACACGCCGGCAGTGAAGATGAAATTCGGAACTACCCTCGGGGCCAATGTTCTCCACATCCTGTGGATAGTTCTGTGGACGAGAGGAGGGGAGACGTGGCGGAACCACAGTCGGTGACATGGGATCCGGAGACCATCGAGTCTGCACTGCGCTCCAGAGTCAGCCCCGTTACCTGGCAGACGTGGTTCGCTCATTTGGCCTACCAGTTCTCAGATCGTCGTCTTCGCGTCATCGCCCCGAGCGAGTTCCACGTCCGCTGGGTCAAGGAGAAGCACGCTGCGGTTCTCAACGAGGCGGCACACGACCTTTTCGGGGCCGACGTCACCATCTCCTTCTCTGTGGATACTTCTGAGGACTTCCTCGATCTCGACCTCGAAGAGGAGGAAGGCCCGGCCGCACAACAGCCACCGCCAACCCCTTCCAACACGGAGAGCCACCTAGGTGCGAAGTACACGTTCGACAACTTCGTCGTCGGCCAGTCAAACCGATTCGCTCATGCGGCCTCCATGGCGGTCGCCGAACGACCCGGCATGCACTACAACCCTTTGTTCATCTACGCCGGGGCAGGTCTGGGCAAGACCCATCTGCTGCGCGCCGTTGGACACCAATACCAGCAACTGAATCCGGACAGCCTGGTTCGCTACATCACCTCAGAGGGTTTCTTCAACGAGTTCATCGACGGGATTCGCCGCAAGCGCATGGACGAATTCAAGATCCGCTATCGGACCACCAATGTCCTGCTGCTCGACGACGTGCAGTTCTTCGAAGGAAAGGAGCAGGTACTCGAGGAGTTCTTCCACACGTTCAATTCCCTCTACGAGTCCGACAAACAGATGGTGTTCAGCTGTGATCGTCATCCCAAACATCTCTCAACGCTCGAAGACCGAATCCGCAGCCGGTTCGAGTGGGGTCTTCTCACCGACATCCAACCCCCGGATGTGGAGACCCGACTGGCGATCCTTCGCAAGAACGCCGACTTCGCACCCCGGCCGGTTCCCGAGGAGGTTCTCCAATTCATCGCCCAGCACGTGCGATCCAACATCAGGGAACTGGAAGGCGCCCTCACCAGGGTGACCGCCTACGCCGCTCTCACCGACCAGCACATCAGCCTCGAAATCGCCCAGGACGTTCTCCAGGATCTCTCCCCGGACGGTATGCCCCGCTCGATCACCCCTGACGAGATCATCGCCACAACGGCGGCGGCCTACGGGTTTGCCGTCGTCGACCTGAAGAGCCCAAGCCGCAAGCAACCCCTCGTCCGCTCCCGCCAGGTCGCCATGTACCTGTGCAGAGAACTCACCGACCTCTCTCTACCCAAGATCGGCGCTTTGTTCGGAGGCAGGGACCATACGACGGTGATGCACGCCATCGACAAAATACAGACCTTGATCACCAGCGATCCTCAGGTCTTCGAGAAAGTCACAGCACTGTCTCAACAGCTGAGGAGAAGTTGACCTTGTCCACAGCGACCCTGCTCCTGCGGCGACAACGTGTGGACATCTCTTCTGATCGTCCACAGAAGGAACCTTTCCGGAATCCGGCCGTCACCAGGGCTTTCTCCGGTTTGTCCACAATCCACAGGCCTACTACCACTACTACCGTTGATATAGAGAAAAAGAAGGGATAGCTACGGTGCGGATACGTGCAGAACGCGATGAACTCGCTGATGTCTTCTCCCGAGCGACGCGGGCGGTTGGTCAGCGCCCTGCTCAACCGATTCTGCAGGGTGTCCTCTGCGAAACGGTGGGCTCGAAGCTTCGGGTGACCGGAACCGATCTGGAAGCGACGATTCGGACGACGGCAGACGTCGACGTTCAGGAGGAGGGCCGCATTGTGGTTCCGGGTCGCCTGGCCACGGAGGCGATCCGCAAGATGCCAGTCGGGGCCGTTACGGTGGAGTCCGGAACGGGAGAGGTCGTCATTACCGGGCGGGGCCCTCGATTCAGCTTGCGGGAACTGCCGGTTGCAGACTTCCCCGACCTGGGTGAACCGAACCTGGAAGGTGGGGTCGCTGTGGACGGCGACGGGCTGGGAGGCGCCATTGCCCAGGTGGGAGTTGCTGCATCGGGCGACGCGGCCCGTCCGATTCTGACGGGCGTACTGTTTGAACCCGGGGAAGAAGGACTGCGCCTTGTCGCGACGGACTCCTATCGCCTCGCGGTCAGAGAAATGCCAGGTTTCGAACTGGGTGAGGCCGGACTGGTGCCGGCCAAGGGACTGAAGGAACTCAGCCGCAGTATCGGTGCTGCCCATGTGCAGGTTGTCGTGGGGAGCCGGGAGATCGTATTCGGATCGGATCGCGGCAGCTTGACCCTGCGGCTGATCGAGGGGAACTTCCCCAACTATCGCCAGCTGCTGCCAGAGTCCTATCCGAATCGACTGACGGTCGAGAAGGATCACTTGCTCGATGCCCTGGGTCGGGCGGGCCTCGTTGCCGAGGATCACATTCCGGTTCGGATTCGGATGATGGACGGTGGGGCGGAGATGACCGTGACCCGCCAGGACGTTGGGGGCGAGGTCGAGCACGTCAACGGGACCTTCGAGGGAACGGCCGAGGACGTCCTGATTGCGTTCAATCCTCGCTATCTGAGCGAGGGCGTCTCGGCCATCACTACCGACAAGGTTGAGCTCCAGGTCATGGATGGGCTCAAACCGGCGGTATTGAGAGGCGTTGGCGACGAGTCCTTCCTCTACCTGTTGATGCCGGTGCGTATCTGAATGAGGCTCGACTGGATCGAGCTCACCGACTTTCGGTCCTATCAGCAGCAAAGGGTGGAGCCTTCTGCGGGTATCAACGTGTTCGTCGGTCCGAATGGTTCAGGCAAGACCAACCTTCTCGAGGCAGTCGCCTACCTGGCAACCCTGGAATCGATGCGTGGAGCCCCGGACGAGATCTTGATTCGGAGGGGGGCCGGTGAGGGGATCGTAAGAGGAGAAGTGGCGAGATCCGACGGCCAGTCTCGCATTGAAGTCGCCATCGGCGCCAGACGTAGTGTTCTCGTCAATGGACGGCGCCCGGCTCGCAACGCAGATCTGCTCGGTCATGTGCGGGCAGCCGTGTTCCTGCCGGACGACCTGGACATCGTCAAACGGGGTCCGGCGTATCGCAGGAAGTTCCTCGACGACACCGCGGTGCAGCTATGGCCGGGGACGTATGGGGACAGGAGGGATTTCGAACGGGCGCTGCGGCAACGGAATGCTCTCTTGAAATCTCGCAACGTCGACCGTTTCACGCTGCAGGTGTGGGAGGAGCGTCTGGCGCAGGCGGGAGCTCGACTGATGAAGCGCAGAGCATCCGCAGCCCGCCTGCTCCTCGAGAGGCTGGAACCGGTCTATTGGAGTCTCTCTGGTCTGCGCCAGCACATCGAGCTGGACTACGGATCCTCTTGGGGAGCGACGGTCGAAGAGACACCGGTGGGGCGCCTCAGGGACCGCTTCAGGGAGGCACTCGAGCTACGTCGTGAAGATGACATCGATCGAAGGCAGACGACGGTGGGACCACATCGCGACGAGCCGGCGTTTCTCCTCGATGGACTGCCGGCGCGCACGGGGGCCAGTCAGGGAGAGCAACGGAGCCTTGCTCTGAGTTTGCGACTGGCTGCCCACGCGTCGGTGACAGACACGGTCGGCGATGTCCCACTCCTGTTGCTCGACGACGTCTTCTCGGAGCTGGACGCGTCACGAACAGCAGCACTCGCCGAAGCCCTCCCCGCGGCGCAGACGTTCCTCACGACCGCCCGTCCGGAAGATGTGCCCGTCACGGGGAGACGCTGGGACGTGCAACCGGGGCACGTGGAATGAAGGACCTCGAGCGTGTCCGGGGACTGATCGACGCGGCGTTGGGGAAGTGGGGCGTTGGACATGTGGGAGATTTCATTCGCGTAACAGAGAGGTGGTCGACGATCGCGGGGGAGCAGTGGGCGAAACACTCCACCCCCATCCTGCTGCGCGACTCGGTCTTGACGGTGGAGGCCTCCAGAGCGGCAGTGTCGATTCTGCGCTACTCGGTTGGCGACCTGCTCCGTGCCCTCGACGAGGAACTGGGCATCGGGGTGGTTACAGAGGTCCGCATCAAGGCGGTTCGGTCGTGAGCACAGAGAGTGCTTTTCCCTTGTTTTCGTTGAGGTTTTCTGATTCGAGAGTCTTGGGGTCGGACCCCGGATCGGCTATACTTACACGTGTGTAAATCGAGGCTCCGGCGGAGACCCGAAGGTACCGCCCCGGAGCCGTTGTCTTGTGAAGGAGTTCTGTGAATCAGCGCGTGTCGAATCACTACGACGCGAAGGACATCACCGTCCTCGAGGGCCTGGACCCGGTGCGACGCCGACCCGGTATGTACATCGGTTCGACCGGGCCGCGCGGACTCCATCACCTGTTGTGGGAGGTTGTGGACAACTCGGTTGACGAGGCGATGGCAGGGTTCTGCAGCCGGATCGAAGTGACCTTGATGGCGGACGGGGGAGTGCGAGTCAAGGACAACGGTCGCGGCATCCCCGTTGATCGCCATCCGAAGACGAAGCAATCCGCCCTCACCACGGTGCTCACAACTTTGCACGCCGGCGGAAAGTTCGAGAGTGGCGCCTACCAGGTGTCCGGCGGTCTCCATGGAGTGGGCGTGTCGGTGGTCAACGCCCTCTCCGAACGCCTGGACGTCGATGTGGTCAGGGATGGATACCTGTGGTCGCAGAGTTTCCGGCTGGGGAACCCTGTTGGCCCCATCAAGAAGGTGAAACCCGCTCGGAGAACTGGCACGACGACCACCTTTTGGCCGTCCAAGGAGACGTTCACCGAAACGACGACCTACAACCTGCAGACCGTGTTGTCCAGGCTGCGGGAGATGGCCTTTCTCAACCGGGGCCTCTCAATCGTCGTGCGCGACGAACGCGGAGAAGAACCGGTCGAGGAGGCGTTCCAGTACAAGGGTGGCCTGATCGACTTTGTCAAACACCTTGGAGCGAGCAAGGAACCGGTCCATCCGCACATCATCTACTTCGAGGACTCGGGAGAAGAGGCCGAACTCGAGGTTGCGATGCAGTGGATGCGCACGTCCTACACCGAGACCGTGCTCAGTTTCGCCAACAACATCAACACCCATGAGGGGGGAGCACACGAAGAGGGTTTCAGGAAGGCGCTCACCAGGGCACTCAACGAGTTCGCCAGGGGCAAGGGGATCCTCAAGGAGAAGGACCCCAACCTCAGCGGCGAGGACGTCAGGGAGGGTTTGACGGCGGTCGTGTCGGTCAAGGTGCGCCAGCCCCAGTTCGAGGGCCAGACGAAGACAAAGCTCGGCAACACCGAGGTTCGCGGCTACGTCGAGAAGGCCTTGAATCGCCTGCTTCCCGAGTGGCTGGAACGGAGGCCGGGGGAAGCGCGGGCGATCGCCGAGAAGGCGATCAGCGCCTCCAGGGCGCGCATGGCGGCACGGAAGGCCCGCGAACTGACCCGGCGCAAGTCGATGCTCGAGTCGGCGAGTCTGCCCGGGAAGCTTGCCGACTGTTCTTCCAGAAACGCCGAAGAGTCCGAGATGTTCATCGTGGAGGGAGACTCGGCGGCCGGCCCGGCGAAACAGGGGAGGGACAGTCACATACAGGCGATTCTCCCCATTCGCGGCAAGATCATCAACGTAGAGAAGGCCCGGCTGACCAAGGCGTTGCAGAACGCGGAGATCCAGGCTCTGATCACCGCAATTGGCACCGGCATCGGGGACGAATTCGACCTCGACAAGGCCCGCTATCACAAGGTTGTGCTTCTGACCGACGCCGACGTCGACGGCGCCCACATCCGGACGCTGCTGCTGACTTTCTTCTTCCGTCATATGAGGCCGCTCATCGAAGCCGGCTACGTGTACATCGCCCAACCGCCGCTGTATCGGATCAAAGAAGGAAAGAAGATCCACTACCTCGCCGACGATGCCGAACTGGACGCCTACCGAGAACAGATCGGCAGCAAGCGGGTCGACATCAGCAGGTTCAAGGGTCTCGGTGAGATGAATGCGTCCGAACTGTGGGAGACAGCGATGGATCCGGAGCGCCGACGCCTGCTGCGCGTCGATCTCGACGACGCAACCCGGGCGGAAGAGGTGTTTTCCACACTGATGGGCGATGACGTGAAAGCCCGCAAGTCGTTCATTCAACGCAACGCCAAAGACGTGCGTTTCCTCGACGTCTAAAGGAGAACGGATGGCCGACGGCCACGAACTAGAGAGTCCCACGATCGACATCAATCAGGAAGTCGAGAAGTCGTTCCTGGACTACGCGATGTCGGTCATCGTGTCGCGTGCCCTGCCGGACGTCAGGGATGGGCTGAAACCGGTCCAGCGACGGATCATCTACTCGATGTTCGACTCGAACATGGGGCCAACGTCAAGCTTTCGCAAGTGCTCAAAGGTGGTGGGTGATGTCATGGGGAACTACCACCCCCACGGCAACGACGCCATCTACGACGCGCTCGTCAGGATGGGCCAAGATTTCAGTTCACGCCATCCGTTGATCGACAAGCAGGGGAACTTCGGGACGGTCGACGACCCGCCGGCTGCAATGCGATACACCGAGAGCCGGTTGACCCGTCTCGCCATGAGACTGCTCGATGGGATCAAAGAAGACACCGTCGATTTCGGCGAGAACTACTCGGGAGAGTCGAGCGAGCCTTCCGTGCTGCCTTCCCGTTTCCCGAACTTGTTGGTGAACGGGTCGACCGGGATCGCCGTGGGAATGGCGACGAACATCCCTCCCTACAACCTGGGTGAAGTTGTCGATGCGGCGCTGTTTGCTCTCGAGAACCCCGAAGCGCCGATCTCGGACTATCTGGACATCGTCAAAGGCCCGGACTTCCCGACGGGTGGCTATCTGGTGGGAAGGAAGGGGATCAAGGAAGCTCTGATGACCGGCAGGGGATCGGTCAAGATGCGAGCCGTCACCGACGTTCAGGAGGTTCGGAAGGGTCGGATGGCGATCATCGTCACCGAACTTCCCTATCAGGTCTCCCACGACAGGGTCCTCGAGAAGATCGCAGCGCTGGTGCACTCGAAGAAGATCACCGGTATTGCCGACCTCCGCAACGCCAGTTCGGACAGGGTGGGAACGCGGCTGGTCATCGAATTGAAGAAGGATGCCATCCCCCAGGTGGTCCTGAATCAGCTGTTCAAGATGACGCAGCTACAGGAGACGTTTGGCGTCAACTCCGTCGCTCTGGTCGACGGAGTACCCCACACACTGAACATCGCCCAGCTCGTCGGGTACTACCTCGACCACCAGATGGAGGTCATCGAGCGGCGAACCCGATTCCGACTCGAG